>DATJKB010000001.1:0-4885 GCA_035491875.1 Pyrinomonadaceae bacterium
CATGCAGTCGGCGTTTGTCGACATCGGACTTGAACGAGATGCGTTCCTTTACGTCTCCGACTTCTTCGACGAGGAAGAGGAATTCGAGAGAATCGTTATTGATAAATCGAAGAAGGGCGCTCCGGAACCGGAGCATGCCGCGGCTCACGAGATTGCGCAGGCGCGAGTCGAGCGCGAACAGCGAATTGAAGCGACGCAAGACCGTGTAGAAGCGGTGTCAGAAACTGCGGTTCCGGCGGAAACGCCAGAGACCGCTGCCGAAGGTTCACGCCGTCGTGGTCGCAGGGGCCGTCGTCGTTCTCGTTGGGAGAAACCCGAAGAGTCTCAAACTCACGAAGCAACGCAAGCGCCCGAGTTTGATGTTCCCGACACACCGTTTGTATTTGGCGATCCTTCCGTCGAACGAATTGTCGACGAGGAAGAGTCGGCTGCATTTCAGGGCGAGATGTTCAAAGACGCAAGGTTGCAGGAGCGACTCTTCGATCAAATCCATGCAGTGGAATTCAACCTCGAAGACGATTTCCGCAGCGCCGAAGTTGGTTCACTCCTTTCCTCCGGCACCATGAGCGACTCATCGTTCCAAAGAGTGGACGATGGCAGCGATCCTTACGCAGAAGATTTGGTCCCCGAATTGCCGCGCCGTGCGCCATTGGAAGCGCATGTCGAGAGTTTTGTTGACGATGTTCCAAGTGAACCTCTGCAGCGTGGCAGTTTTCAACGAATCAGTGACGACGAAGAAGAGCAATCGGTCGTTTCGTCACCAGTACGCAGAGGACGAAAATCAGCGAGCACTGGTGAAGGTAAGAAACCAACCGCACGCGCGGCGAGCAAGAGTGCCGGCAAGAAGAAGGCATCCACAAAGCGCACTTCAAAAAAGCGTGCTGTCTCAAGTGAAAGTGAAGCGGAAAGGTATGGTGACGCAGATGCGGGTCTGTCCGAAAACTCTTCACGCGCCGAATTTGCAACGCGTCGTGGCGGCCGAAGACGTCGCCGGCCCAGCAAGAACAAATCAGCGGCTGCGCCCGCTAGTGAAGCTGAATCGATGTCAGATTCAAACGGTGCCGACGATGGCCCAGTACAACTCGCGGAACCGCAGGTTGAAATAGAAGCGCCGCCAACGACAGACGCGCCACCACAACGTCCGCAACAGCGTCCGCGCGATCGCTTCCGCGGCCAATCGCGTCGTGATCGGCATCAACCCGCCATCACTGACTTGTTGAGTGAAGGTCAGGAAATCCTCGTTCAAATCGCGAAAGAGCCGATCGCAAAGAAAGGCGCGCGCATCACATCACACATCGCGCTTCCAGGTCGCTTCCTGGTTTATATGCCGACCGTTGAGCACGTCGGTGTGTCACGGAAGATCGAATCAGACAACGAGCGGCATCGGTTACGAAAACTGATCCAGATGATTCGCTCAGAGGAGGATATTCCTTCGGGCGGCTTCATCGTACGCACCGCAGGAGTCGGAATTAACGAACGAGAGTTGCGCGACGACGTGAAGTATCTCGTTCGCACCTGGCTCGATATCCGCAGCAGTGCGGAAAAAACCAAAGCTCCAGCGTTGGTCCATAAAGATCTTGATTTGGTACAGCGGCTGCTGCGAGATCAATTGTCAGACGACTTCGAAACGATTCGCGTGGATTCGGAAGAGGAGTACCAGCAAATCGTCGAGTTTATCAATCGCATCCAGCCGCGACTTGTGAAACGGGTGAAGCTCTACACCAAGGAGCAGCCGATTCTGGAAGCTTACGGCGTAGCAGCCGAGATTGATAAAGCGATCAAACCGCGCGTGTGGTTGAAGTCAGGCGGCTATCTGGTAATCAATCAAACGGAAGCGCTGGTGGCCATTGACGTCAATACCGGCAAGTTCGTTGGTCGTGGCGGCGGCCGTTTGGAAGACACGATAACGCGCACAAATCTCGAAGCGGTCGACGAGATCGTCAGACAGATTCGCCTCCGCGATTTGGGCGGAATCATCGTGCTTGACTTGATCGACATGGAGGAGCGTCGCAATCGACAGAAGGTGATGCAAGCGTTACAAGACGCATTGCGCAATGACAAGTCGCCAACCAAGGTGCTTTCATTCAACGACTTCGGCCTGGTGATTATGACGCGAAAGCGCGTCAAGCAGTCGTTGGAACGAACGCTTTGCTCACCGTGCCAGTATTGCCAGGGTGCCGGTTTGATCAAGTCACCGCAGACGATTTGCTATGAGTTGCTCGAGGAGTCACGTCGTCTTGCGAAAGAGATGAATGGAGACGCTGACAACAAACAAGTGACTTTGCGCATAAACCCCGACGTTGCGAAGACGTTGCGCACGAGTGAGAAAGACGTGCTCACAGAGATCGAAGACTATCTGGGTCCAATTGATATCACGAGTGATCCGACTATCCATCAGGAGCAGTTTGATTTCGCGTTCATCTAATCAAAGTAACGATGGGTAAGCTCGGTAACTTTTGGAAAACACTCCTGGCCGGTGGGGCCGGCGTGGCCGCACTCGCAGCCGTTAACGCTTCCATTCGACGCAGCGCGCAAGACCCGGACGACAGCGCCCTCGGAGGCACGTCGCGTTTCCTTCAATGGAAGGATGGACGCATCTTCTACAAAGAAGCGGGCCTCAACAACTCCGGCCTTCCCATCGTGTTTGTACACGGAATCGGCGCAGGCTACTCCAGCTTCATGTGGAGAAAAAACTTCGACGTACTTGCCAGCAACTTCCAGGTTTACGCTTTAGACCTTCTTGGTTTTGGCTTCTCCGACAAGCCCGCAGCGGCACAATATTCCGCCAAGCTTTACGTAGAGCTTCTGTCTGATTTCATTCGCGACGTGGTAGGCCGACCTGCGAATGTAGTCGCGAGCTCGCTTGGTGCCGCGTACGCCGTGCAAGCCGCTGAAGAGCATCCGGAGTTAGTCAACGCGATGATTTTGAATGCGCCCGCCGGATACGCCACGCTAAACACACGGCCGGGAATGGCTGGCGCAGCGTTCTATGGATTGCTTCAATCGCCCGTGCTGGGTACGTCGTTCTATAACGTGATGGCGAGCGAACGAAGCATCCGCGACTATGCGCAGAGAACGCTTTTCTACGATTACAAACGTGTGACCGACCGACTGGTGGCAAATCTATACGCGACGAGTCACCAGCCGGGTGCACAGCATGCCATCGCGGCCTTTCTATCCGGCTATCTGAACATTGACATGTCGGCCGCATTCTCGCGATTGGACCAGCCGGTTGTTCTTGTTTGGGGTAAGCAGGATCTGAACACGCCTGTGACGAGGGCGGTTGAGTTGTTACAACTCAATCCGCGTGCGCGCTTGGAAGTGTTTGATTTTTGTCGAATGATGCCCGAGCAGGAACACCCTGAGAAGTTCAATGCGCTCGTGTTGGAGTCGTTTCGGGCGCGCGCGGTTGGGGCCTAAGAATATCCACAGATTACGCAGATTACACAGATTAAGAGTTTAGACAGTTAAGTTGAGTCAGTAAGCTACGTTAATTACCTAGCGCTAATCAACTATGCTGTCTAAGCTTTTAATCTGCGTAATCTGCGTAATCTGTGGATAGTCTTTTGGATCTGAAGGCGGAGCTTCTCGATTGACGGGCTTGTAGAGGATGTCACGTTGTTGCGGGATGAAGCCTGCCTCACTAATCAGATATCTCAACATGCGTTCATCAGCACTGTTGTTCGCGCCCGCTGCTGATACAACGTTCTCTTCGATCATTATTGAGCCCATGTCGTTTGCGCCAAACCTCAACGCTACCTGGCCCAAACGCAACCCTTGTGTCAACCACGACGACTGAAAGTTTTCGATGTTGTCGAGAAAGAGACGCGATACAGCAAGCATCTTCAAGTAATCAATGCCGGTGGGTTCGTCTTTGATCTTTCGTCCCAGTGCTGTGTTCTCACGTTGGAATGTCCACGGGATAAACGCCGTGAAGCCACCTGTCTCGTCCTGAAGATCGCGAATCCTCTGAAGGTGTCGCACACGATGTTCTATACGATCGCCAATGCCGAACATCATTGTTGCCGTTGAGCGCAAACCTACGCGATGCACTGCACGCATCACCGCGAGCCATTCGTCAGTCGTGCATTTCGTGGCGACGCGCTTTCGTACCTCATCATCGAGAATCTCTGCGCCGCCGCCAGGGAGGCTGTAAAGACCCGCCGCCTTCAGGCGGGCCATGATCGTTTCGTAATCGAGCTTCGAGATGAGATGCAGGTTGTGGATCTCAGGTGGTGAAAAGCAGTGCAGTTGAAAGCCCGGGTACTTAGCGCTGAGATTGCGCAGCAGATCTTCGTACCACTCGAGGCCGAAATCGGGATGCAGTCCGCCCTGCATCAATACGCCGGTTCCACCAAGAGCTATGGTTTCGTCGATCTTGTCGCAGATCTCATCGAAGGTGCGAACATAGGTGTCAGCCGCCCCAGGACGACGATAAAAGGCGCAGAATGTGCACACGACATTACACACGTTCGTGTAATTAACATTGCGGTCGATGATGTAAGTGACGATGTTGTCTGGATGTCTACGGGCTCTGATCTCATCAGCCGAAACACCCATTTGGGCTACATCGTACGACTCGAGGAGATAAGTGCATTCCTCGGCGCTCATCCGCTTGCCTGCAAGCACTTGATCGAGAATCTGTTTGGTTGTCATCGAAGACATGGCTTGATTGTGATAAGGCCAGCTAAACAATAACAGAACAATGAAGGTGCTTCTACTCGACCCCTCGATCTCCCGCCGCCTTCAATTACCAATACGAATGGGTGGCGACACTTTCTCCGATCTATTTGAGGTTTTTTTGGAGTGCGGTGACCTGTCTCCGCTTTCTTTGCCTTCAGCCAAATCCTTAAAGCGGTGACAAGTCACCGCACTCCAAAGAAAA
>DATJKB010000002.1:0-33025 GCA_035491875.1 Pyrinomonadaceae bacterium
GCTAAGCTGCGCTGCGCCTCTGCGTCCTCAGCGTTTTCCCTGGCCCGATTGGCGCAGTCAACAAATTCGATAGTGGAATGTCTTAAATGCGACCAGCGAAAACGCGGAGCACGCAGAGACGCTGAGAACGCAGAGAGTTGAGTGTTTGTCTCTTGGGGACAACCTACAAGGCAGGAACCTGAAGCGGCGTTGAAAACGTATTGCTCTTGCGGCCCAGCTAGTCACAATCCGGTCACAATCTTGATAACTGTGGTGTTACTCAATTATGGAGTCGTTTCGCAAAGACATTCTCTATGCACTGCGTGGTCTGCGTAAGCGACCGGGCTTTACCATCGTCACACTTCTCACGCTTGCACTGGGTATCGGAGCAAATACTTCGATTTTCAGTGTGGTTAACGCCGTACTCCTCCGGCCGCTTAAGTTCAAAGACCCTGATCGGTTGGCGATCGTTTGGGAGGATGCGACGTTCGCAGGGTTTCCACTGAATACGCCGGCACCCGCCAATTTTATTGATTGGAAAACTCAAAATCGTTCGTTTGAAGACATGGCTGCGGTCGCAAGCTCAAGTTTCAATCTTACCGGCGATGGCGAACCCGAGCGGGTTGCGGCTCATTCTGTGACTGCAAACTTCTTTCCTGTTCTGGGAGTACAGCCACTCCTCGGTCGCTGTTTTACCAATGAAGAAGATCGACCCGGGGCCAACAAGGTGGCGCTCTTAAGTTATCAGCTTTGGCAATCGCGTTATGGGGCGATTCACGACATCGTAAATAGAACGATCTTGCTGAACGGTGAAAAGTACACCGTCATCGGCGTGATGCCTTCTTCGTTCCAGTTCCTTGAGAAAGAGACTCGACTGTGGGTTCCTTTGGCTCTGGACCAGGAAGAAATGGCCAACCGGGGTGGTCATTACTTGACCGTCGTCGCGCGACTTAAGCCTGGCGTTAACATGTCGCAAGCTCAAGCTGACATGTCAACTTTGATGACTCATATAGCAAAGGATCATCCAAACGAGACTTTTGAAGGCAAGCTCGGAGCAGTCGTGTTGTCGCTGCGTGATCAATTGGTGGGAGACTCGCGTGGACCATTGCTTGTGCTCCTGGTTGCTGTGGCGTTTGTTCTCTTAATCGCTTGCGCGAATGTTGCCGGCCTATTACTCGCACGTGCTGTCGGACGCCGACGGGAAATGGCGTTGCGTGTTGCGTTGGGAGCTAGCAGGCTGCGCGTCGTTCGCCAACTTCTAACGGAGAGTCTGCTGCTGTCAATTGTGGGAGGTGCGATAGGAGCGTGTCTCGCAGCGTGGAGTTTTGCTTTTTTGGAGAAACTAATTCCGGCGACCTTGGCGCTAAGCACTGACCTGCGTCTCGATCTGAGGATTTTGCTATTTGCTTTTGCAATTTCAGTTCTTACGGGCGTGGTTTTTGGACTGGTACCAGCACTTCAGACAGCCAAGGTTGATCTCAACGAAGCACTTAAACAAAGCAGCGTGCGCACTACTTCGAGTGGCAAACTGCGCAGCGGCATCATTGTTTTTGAAGTGGCGCTGTCAATTGTATTACTCGTCGGAGCAGGACTGCTGATCCAGACGTTGTATCGCTTGTTCAATCAATACTCCGTCTTGCAACCAGAAAAAGTACTGACGCTTCGAACTGTCTTGCCGCGTGCTAAGTACGACCAACCAGCAAAGCGGATTAGATTCTATGAACAGGTACTCGAGCGCGTTGAGCATTTGCCAGGTGTCGTGTCCGCCGGCTACACGACTTCAGTTCCTCTTGGTTGGAAAGGTGGAACGAGTGGTTTTTATCCAGAGGGCGTGACCCAGCCGATTCCCGGAATTTCATACGACGCAAATCATCGCCAGGTAACGACCCATTATCTGAAGACGATGAGCATATCACTATTATCCGGGCGTTACTTCAGTCCGCAAGACAACGAAAAATCGATTCCGGTTGTGATCGTTAATGAAACGATGGCCCGACAATACTGGCCAGGACAATCTGTGCTTGGTCGCAGGTTGAAACTCGGCGATCCGAACGAAGACATTCCCTGGTTGGAAGTTATCGGAGTTGTTGCGGATGTTCGTCAGATGGGTCTTGACGCGCCCGTCAAAGCAGAAATGTATCTCCCGTATCAGCAAGTCACAAATTATTTATCGTACATGCCGCGTGATCTTGCGATTCGAACTTCAGGAGATCCTTCATCACTTGCAGGCGCAGTCCGTCAGGTCATAAGAGAGGTTGATCCGGACCAACCGGTGTCGAATATCGCAACGATGGCGGAACTATTGGGTGAAGAAGCTGCACAGCGCAGGTTCGGCATGTTTATGCTGGTTGCGTTTTCTGCGTTGGCATTACTACTCGCGGCAATCGGTATTTACGGCGTGCTTGCCTACTTTGTCTCGCAACACACTAACGAGATAGGGGTACGAGTAGCTTTGGGTGCAACTCAATGGAACATACTGTTCATGATTTTGAGAAAAGGAATGAATCTGACGCTGGCGGGTGTTGGCATTGGTCTGGTTGCGGCATTTGCAGTAACACGCTTGATGAGTTCGTTACTGTTTGAAGTGAGAGCCGTTGATCCATTGACTTTCGTGGTAGCTCCGCTCGTACTTGCAATAGCCGGTTTGCTCGCAAGTTTTATCCCCGCACGGCGAGCGATAAAAGTAGATCCTCTAGTTGCGCTGAGATACGAATAGGTCTCCGATTGTAATGAGAGTTAGGCAAAGGCGTGCGGACTTAAACCGCGCGCCTTTGCCGTGTAAAGGTAGTGCTGTACCCTTGGACAACTCTTCTATCAAAAATAGATTTATATGACCACACGCAGCTCAGACGCATTCGTTTTCTTCGGCGCCACTGGCGACCTGGCTTACAAAAAGATCTTTCCCGCGTTGCAGGCGCTGATCCACCGCGGCAACGTTGACATCCCGATCATCGGCGTAGCGCGCGCGGGCTGGACCTTGGACCAGTTCCGCGAGCGAGCGCGTGATAGCGTGGAGCATTTCGGCGGTGTTGATGCGGATGCGTTTGCCCGGCTTTCCGCGCTGCTGCAGTACATCGACGGCGACTACCAGGACTCGGCAACCTACGAACGACTGAAACACGCACTGAATGGAGCCGAGTGCCCGTTGCACTACCTGGCGGTGCCACCCAGTATGTTCGCGACCGTCGTGCAGGGACTGGGCCAGGCCGGCTGCGCGCACAATGCAAGGGTCGTGGTGGAGAAACCATTTGGCCGCGACCTTGCTTCAGCACAGGCATTGAATAATGTCTTGCACGAAGTCTTCCCCGAATCGGCGGTGTTTCGCATCGATCACTACCTCGGCAAGGAGGCGGTCCAGAACTTGTTGTACTTCCGCTTTGCTAACGCATTCCTCGAACCGATCTGGAATCGCAACTTCGTCGACAACGTGCAAATCACACAGGCCGAGAACTTCGGCTTGCAAGGGCGTGGGTCCTTTTATGAGGAAGTCGGCGCTATCCGCGACGTGATCCAAAATCATCTTTTGCAAGTGATTGCTCTGCTGGCTATGGATGCGCCCGCTGGACGCCATCGCGATGCCCTGAGCACCGAAAAAGTGCAGCTGTTCAATGCCATGAGGCCAGTCGATCCTGACGATGTGATACGGGCCCAGTTTCGCGGCTACCGCGATGAGAAGGGCGTGGCCTCCGACTCAAAGGTCGAAACTTTCGCAGCTGTCCGCCTCTATATCGATACCTGGCGGTGGGCCGACGTCCCATTCTTCATCCGGGCCGGGAAGTGCCTGCCAGTTACTACAACAGAAGTAGTGGTCACACTGAAACGTCCGCCTATTGAGATCTTTGATGAGATCGAAGCGTCGGAATCGAACTATTTCCGGTTCCAGTTGAGTCCCGAGGTAGTAATCTCGGCCGGTACCCAGGTCAAGCAGCCGGGCGATGAGATGTGCGGCGAGACCGTCGAGCTAGTCGCGCGCCACACCCACGGCAGCGAACAATCACCTTACGAGCGGCTGTTAGGAGATGCGCTTCGCGGCGACAACTCCCTATTCACTAGCGATGCCAGTGTAGAAGCCGCCTGGCGCGTCGTCGATCCAATTCTCCACCATTCTGGTCCCCTGGCGGAATACGAATGTGGAACCTGGCCGGCCGCAGCAGAGGCCATGGCTGCGGGTGTAACAGGCTGGCATGAACCGAAAGCTTTAGATAAGTCGTGATGACTGCTGCGACGATGACTACGTTTATTGGCTTTGCACAAAGGTCGAAGATGCCACGGGCTTGCCCCGTGGAACTTTACGCTTCCGGCTACACACGCTGCTGAAAGCTCTGTCAGGATGCCACGGCCCTGTGCCGTGGAGGTTCACGTTGGCGGCTATTAGCGCAAAATCGTGAGACTCCACGGGGCGAGCCCGTGGCATCGAGAACCGCTTTGACGTTCAATAGCCGCGAACGTGAAGTTCCACGGGGCAAGCCCGTGGCATCTTTTCGACTTTTTGTGCAAGGAAGGTTTATTTATGAGTTCAGTGGGCAGGATCATTTGCCGCTGAGGTTTTCTTCAAAAGCTGTGCTGCCTCACGATCAGCCAACCATACTAGACCACCCTCCGAGGGACTTATTAGTTGTACCGGAAAGCATGCAGGCCGGTATTCACCTTCGAGGACTTTGTACAAAATCTTTGCCTTCTCGGCGCCGCTCACCAGAATAATGGTCGACGCCGCCTTGTTCAGCACCGATGGGGTGAGTGTGATCCGGTAGCTTTTTAGCTTTTCTATCCAAGGTGCAACAACTAGCCGTCGCTTCTCATTGATGACATCTGAATCAGGGAAGATTGAGGCGGTGTGCCCGTCGGAGCCTATTCCCAGCAGGACGAGATCAAAGCGTGGGAGTTGCCTTTTTTCCAATCTGAAAAATTTCTCCAGCACTTGTTCATAGTCACGCGCCGCTTCTTCTGCGTCTGCCATTTCACTCTTGATGCGATGCACATTCTCTAAAGGAACGGGCACCTTACTTAACATTGCTTCGCTTGCCATTCGATAGTTGCTGTCCGGGTGGTCCGGAGGAACGTGGCGTTCATCTCCCCAGAAGAAGTGAATCATCCCAAAGTCCAATTGTGCTCGATACGGCTCCTGCTCACTCGCAAGCAACACATAGAGCGTTTTCGGTGTTGAGCCGCCGGCAAGCGCAACTGTAAACAAGCCTCTTTCGCGGTGCGCTTCGATAGCCAGGCGCACAAACTGTTCAGCCGCAAACCTGGCGAGTTCCTCAGCGTTCGGACTGATATGAACGTCACCAATGTCGCCGACAAGGTTCATCGCTTATTACCCACCAAACGTTTCGACAGGATTGCAAGGTTATGTAACGAAACACAACGTCACTAAATTCGGCATTCTTGTTAATGCTGTGATCCTGTCTTTCCCCCGATCTTAGTCATTGCTTCTCCACATGCCCGCCGAACTCGAATCGCATGGCTGAGAGTACTCTGGTTGCAAAATCATCCTCGCCCCTCGATGCGAAGCGTTGATAGAGCGCGGCACTGAGAACAGGCGCGGGTGCACCTTCGTCTATCGCAGCACTGATGGTCCAACGTCCCTCGCCGGAATCGGATACACGACCAGAGAAGTTGTGTAAGTCTGGCTGTTTGAGCAAAGCGCTGGCAGTCAGATCCAGGAGCCAGGAGGCGATCACGCTGCCTCTACGCCACACCTCAGTGATGTCAGTGAGGTTGAAGTCATATTGGTAGTGTTCGGGATGTCTGAGTGGAGTCGTCTCAGCATCAACGGCGTGATCTTGTTTTCCAACATTCGCTTTGTGCAGGATGTTCAACCCTTCGGCATAAGCGGCCATCAAGCCGTACTCGATACCGTTATGGACCATCTTGACAAAATGACCAGCTCCGGACGAGCCACAATGTAGATAACCTTCCTCAGCCGTGCTATCAGTCTTCTCACGTCCACCAGTCCGGCTGATTTCGCCACGCCCCGGGGCTAGTGTCCTGAAGATCGGATCCAGATGCTGAACCACTTCCTTCTCACCGCCAATCATCTGACAGTAACCGCGCTCTAGTCCCCAAACGCCGCCGCTTGTTCCTACATCGACGTAATGAATGCCTCGAGAGCGAAGCTCGTTGGCCCGCCTGATATCGTCGACGTAGTAGGAGTTGCCGCCGTCAATGATGATGTCGTCGGCCTTTAGCACAGGAACGAGGTCGTGGACTGATTGGTCGACCACGGCTGCTGGGACCATCAACCAAACAGCACGCGGCTCCTCCAATTTGTCGACGAGATCTTCAAGCGACGCGGCCCCGATGGCTCCCGCACCGACGAGCGATGCGACTGCGTCCTGGTTCCGATCGTAAACAACACATTGGTGCTCGGCGTGCAGCAGGCGACGCACCATCGCCCCGCCCATTCTGCCGAGACCGATCATTCCGAGTTGCATAAAGGTTTCCTAACTTTGGTTTTCCATGACCTCGCGTTCAGCAAAAGACGAAGTCAGTGTTTCGCATTCGTTGTGCGGAGGGCCAGTGCGGCTTGGCCGCGCTGTGTTAACTGCCGTTTTAGGATCAAGACTTCGCCGCAATGAGATACAAGCGGCGTGCAGTCGCCAGATAAAGGGCATCACCGACCAACGCCGGACGCGAATAGAGTGGCGCATCCATCTCGATCTGCGCCAGCAATTCCTTTCGCCTTCCAGCACGAAGAACAGTCATGCTGCCTCCAACGTTCCCAACGTAAAGCCGGTCCCCTGCCAGCAGGACGCATCCCCAGATGGCATCATTCGTCTCGTGCTTCCAGACCTGGACGCCAGTCGCCGCGTCCAGGCAGTGAATTGTTCCGCCCACGTCCCCAACGTACAGCAGACCGTCCTTCACGACTGGCGTTCCGACCACGCGACCGACCTCGCGAGAAGTCCAGAGCAGCCTGCTCTCGGTGACATCTCCCTGGCCGTTGGGACTGATCGCATAAATCAACGAGGGTCCATCGCCGTGCGTAGGATCGAGCCCCATTGCCACGAAGACGCGGCCGTCCGCCACCACCGGTGAAGCAATAATAGAGCTGCGTGAGAGGGCGCCGGGACGCGGAAGCCAGCGGGCGTTTTTCGGGTTACCGTCAAATCGCCAGACCTCGTGACCCGACGCAGCATCGTAGGCACGCAGCCAGCCATCTCCTCCACCGAAGAGCACTTGCATGCGCCCGTTGATGTTGGCCGCCACAGGACTGGACCACTGGCCGTGCAGTACCTGCTCACCCGCTCCGATCGCGCGCCAGACGACCGCGCCTGAGTGCTTGTCCACCGCGATCAAACTTGGGGCGCGCGGCGACGGGACGCGCGTGTGGCCTTCATTCTGGCCGTTGGAGGTAGAAACCATCAACAGATCACCCACCGCCAGCACTTCGCTGTTGGTGGCTTCATGCGGAAAGACACCCAGCCGCCCACACATGTCCAGCTCCCAAACGATGTCCGCAGCAGCTTTGTCCTGGAAGAGCTCTTCCTGATATGGACCACTGTTCTCGCCATCGCGGAAACCCTGCGTGTCGAGGCAGCGGAGTTGGCATTCGGCGGTCATGTAGTACAACCGGTTCCCTTCCCCATACGGTGCACTTGTGGTCGAAGGCAGCAGGAACTCCCGCAGACCGCGCTCCACTCGTGGGGCCACATCCTGCCACAGGAATGCACCATCCTTCACTCGAAAAGCCATGAGCACTCCAGACTCTTCGTGAAAGTCGGGGTTCATTTTCCTGGCGTTGTCAGTACCAACATAGACCGTATCACCGGCAACCACCGGACGGCCAAACGTGTCGTTTCCCAACTCGACGCTCCAAACGATGTTCCGCCCAGTGATCGTGTCCCAGTCAACCGGAGGATTACCTGTTTGGACCACCGTCGTTTGGGATTCGGAAGCAACGGAAGGTCCGGACACACGGCGTGAGACGACAGGCTCTCGAGACTCGACGCCAGCGATTCGATTCAATGCCCACTCAGCTTCGTCACGAAGTGTAGGATCGTTTGCGGCAGTTTTCAGTGCCTCGACAGCCGACTGTGCCTTCGGCGCCTTCAGTCCGAGACTTCCCAGCGCCCCGGCAGCGCAGATGCGCACATAGAGGAATTCATCCTGCAGAGCCGCGATTAACTGCGGCACGGCGGACTGCGCGGCTGGGCCAATACTCGCGAGAGCCTCAGCTGCTGCCCATCGGACACCGGGAATCGGATCGCTCACGGCGCGGGCGAGGTCGGTCGTCGCCGCAGCGGCCTTTGGTCCAATCGATGCCAAGGCCTCCGCCGCGTAGACGCGGACGTAAGGGTCTTCATGCGTCAGAGTCTTGACCAGAGCGGGTACAGAGGGACTGGCCTCCTGACTCAAAGCACCCAGGGCACGCGCGGCATCTCCCGCAACTCGCGAATCCTCGTCTCTCAATGCGAGTCTCAACGCTGGTTGGACCATGGCTGTATCGGGCGCCAAGTCTATCAAGGCATCAGCGGCGCTGCGCCGGATATCGACTCGCGCATCACGAAGCAAGTGCACCAGCAACGGAATGGCCGGCGGACCGATGCGTCTGACGATTTCAAAAGTCGCCAGGCGCAGGTCATCATTGCGACGGTTCAGCAATCGTCTCAGCAAAGGCAGCGAACGCGCTCCTCCCTGGACCAAGCTGGCCTGGGCGATCGCCCGTACCTTCGGGTCCTTTGCCATCACGCGTTTTTCCCAGTCAAGCAGTTGAGGGGAGTTAATGGAAAGATCCGAACGCTTGGCTTGCCGCAGCTGAGAGAGTGAACGCGTGGATTGAGCGAGTACTGGTAGCGCCGAAATACAAAGCAGCGTGCAGATGAACAGGTGTCGCATGTTCCCAGCGAGACTGACGAAAGCTAACGGAGACAGAACAAGTTAAGCGGACTACAGTCGGTGCTGGATACTCGTAGAATTTACAGGTTTGAAGAAAGCGTTCGAAAAGGCGTTAGTCGGCGGGTTATCAGTTCGAGCTAGAGGTTCAACCAAGACTGTGTAGAGGATGAAACCTTCTTGTGATGAAGGTTCCATCCTTTTTGTTTTTAATGGAGATTCTGATTTCAGGCCGCCGGCGGATTTGTCTTAACCGCCGATTTAAACGGCGACGCCCTCGCTTTTGATGCGGCGGACGGCAAAGTACTCTGGAAACAAAACACCAGCGCGCCCGCCGTCGGCGGCGTGATTAGTTATTTTGGCTAACAGCAAACAATACGTCGCCGTAGCGACGGGCATCACGTCGATGAGCTGGAAGACAAAAGCCGGCAACGCCAAGGTTGTGATTTACGCTCTGCCTTAAAAATTTGAAATTGTCTTTGAGCGAAAAGCTTTAATACCTTTGAATGGAGGTTCGCGCTCTGAGCTAAATAAACGCAAACGTGAGAGTCCACGCGGCAAGCGCGTGGCATCGCAAGAGACTTTCTGAATTGCCTGGTAGCTGCAAACGTGAACGACCACGGGACAAGCCCGTGGCATTCTTGACCGTTACGTAGCCAGGGTCGAGCAAACTTACCCAGAGAACGAGGACCGAACGAATGCCGGATCCGATCGCTAGAAAACGTCTGTAGAAGAAAATGCTCGACCGATGGGAGAACGAGGGCGGAAGACTTGCCCCCAACCCAACAAGTGCGGACGACAAAAGACCGACGAGCGAACCTAAGGACAAGGGTAAAGAATTGTCAGGTTCGCGCGAGTCGACGGTCGGAGTGCCCGCATCTCTTACAAAAAGGCGCAAGGCCACCACGAAATGAGCATCCACTAAGATCTTTCCTCATCATCGAATCCCGAATAATTTGCGATTGAACTTGTTAAGAGAACTTTAGTGACTGGTTGGATCGCCGACGCGCCCTTCGTAGACTTCGCGGGCGCGCGACAGCGCCGCCTCAACGTGCGGAAGCATGTTCTCCTCGCCAAGATACCGAAGGAAAGGCGACTGCCTTAAGAATTGTTCAGGTTGACTGCGGGCACCACACAACAAGAGCGTTCGTCCCGTAGCACGTAAACGGGCAGCGAGCTTCTCCAACTCGTGCAAGCCGGTAGCGTCTATGGCGGTCATGTTTCGAAGCCGCAAGATCACCACGGGTGGGAGCGACTCGACATCGACGGTGGCTTCGGACAACTTCTCCGTTGCCCCGAACAAAAAGGGACCATGAACGCGTAGCACCAGGACATATGGAGGTAGCAGCTTGTCTTGCAGGACGTGCGGACGACCGTCCTCGATATACTCCTCCGTGACCGGAGCCACTGTTGTCGTCTGAGAGACTCGGTAGATGTAAAGCAGCGCGGCCATAAGCATTCCGATCTCTACTGCGACAGTGAGGTCTGCCAGTACGGTGAGGGCGAAGGTCATCACCCATACGATTATGTCCGCTTTCGACAGTTTGAGTATTGTCCTTACTTCGCGCCACTCACTCATGTTGTAGGCCACTACAAAAAGGATCGCAGCCAGCGTGGCGAGCGGGATAAAACGCGCGAGGTTCGCAGCTACTAATAAAATGACAAGTAAGGTCAGTGCATGGACCATTCCTGAAACGGGAGTCCGTGCGCCTGACCTAATGTTAGTGGCGGTGCGGGCGATCGCTCCTGTGGATGGTACGCCTCCCACCAAAGGGACAGCGACGTTAGCAATGCCCTGTGCAAGCAGTTCCACGTTGGAGTTGTGTTTATCTCCGCTCATGCCATCAGCGACTACTGCAGACAGAAGGCTTTCGATGGCTGCCAGCATGGCCACGGTAACTGCCGCAGGCAGGAGTGGCAGGATCAGCTCCGGTCGAAACTGTGGCACGGAGACATGGGGTAACCCGGTCGGGATGCCGCCGAACTTACTGCCGATGGTCTCCACGGGAAGTTTAAAAACAGCGACCGCGAGCGTAGCTAGCACGAGGGCGACGATTGAACCGGGGACTCGCTTAGTTAACCCCGGGAGCAACAAGATAATGAGAAGTGAACTGATGGCGAGCACCAGTGTGGGCCAATGGACGCTCACGAGATTGTCCAACAGCAGCCGCATGCGCAGTACGAACTCGCTCGGTACCACGCCGGTGTCAAGGCCTAGGAAATCCTTGATCTGTGTTGAAGCAATCAGGATGGCGATACCGTTCGTGAAGCCAATCGTGACCGGGCGTGGGATATATTTCACAGCCGCCCCCAAGCCCGTTACGGCCATGAGCATGAGGAGCACTCCCGCCATCATTGTGACCATTAGCAGGCCCGAAACTCCGTGGGCCACGATGATTCCTGCCACGATCACTACGAACGCTCCGGTGGGACCACCGATCTGGAGGCGAGAACCGCCTAAAGCAGATATGAGAAAGCCGGCAACGACGGCCGTATAAAGACCTGCTTGTGGCGTGACGCCCGAGGCGATCCCAAACGCCATAGCCAATGGGAGCGCAACTAACCCCACAGTCAAACCGGCAATCAGATCCGAGATGAGGTCACGTCGAGTGTACCCGGCTCGCAAGCACAAGACTGATTTTGGAATCCACTTTTTGTTCAGGGATGTCACGATTTTCTGGAGGCGAGGAGCGTGGCGGTTCTGTGTTCGATCCAGGCCTTATGCGGCCTTCTGAATAATCCTCTGACGACATGAAGCCGTGCGACATTGACACACCGATTGATCCTGTTCGAAGGAGTTCAAGTAGTCGACTGTAATCTCTTCTCCCGGCGCTATCTCGCGTAATGCGAAGATGACTAAAGATCCGCCGATAACGAAGGCGTCGGCATTCGGGTCGCAGGAGTGGTTTATGTACTGCGTCCGGTTCCCGTGTACGCTGCCGTCGATGTACCATTCCGCCTCCAGTTCACTGATGCGCTTGCCGTCCGGTCTATTGATTCTCCGCATTGCCTCGTTGCGACTAATCTTTTCGCCGTCATACTTGGCTATGCGGTTGCCTGTCAGAAAACGGACCGTCGCGAAACAACCTAGGCCGTGAAGCGGAGACTTCTGAATGGACAAACTGCGCGACTTCTTCCTCCCTCGAGAGACAGTTTGTTTCCTTCGATGGAGGGTTTTTGTGCGTTGAGGCATCGTGTCTTAGCGAACTCGTTGTGAAGGCAGACGGCGACTGGCCCTGCTTGGCTGGCTCCCGTGAATCTCCTCAAGCATGCTGCGCACTCCGACCAGGTGGTTGTTGAAGATCTCTTTGGCAGCATCAAGCAACTTGAATATGCTTTTGTCGCTTACCGAGTAATAGACGTTCGCGCCATCTTTGCGGGTGACGACAATATTTCTATTTCGCAACACGGCAAGTTGTTGTGAGGCGTTTGCAGGCTCAACATCAAAATGTTGACTGATCTCGTTGACAGTCAGCTCGCCCTCTCGCAAAGCATCAAGAATAGAAATTCTTAACGGGTGGGCCAGGGCTTTGAAAAATTCCGCTTTGAAGTCGCTCAGCTGTTGTCGCATTCAGACGCTCGCAATTACTCGAGGCACTTCTTCTGTCAGATACGCAGATATGCACATCTGCAGATTCTTGCATATTCTAGAGTGCTTGCTGTGGGCTCGTCAACAGCTTCTTTTTTGGGCGGGTGCGCACGTCTTCGCTCAACGGCAACTCCACTAGAAACTCGCTGCCCTCGTGTGGTGTACTTTTGACCGTGATCCTTCCTCCGTGAGCTTCGACGATCCAACTTACGATCGAGAGTCCCAGTCCTGCACCGCCATGTGAACGAGATCGAGCTTTATCAACCCGGTAGAATCGATCAAAGACGTGCACTTGATCGGCTTCACCAATGCCTATCCCTGTATCGCGGACTGCTAACATCGCATTTCCGTTTTGCCGAACCAGTGTGACAAGAATCTTTCCGCCCTCAGGAGTGTACTTGACGGCGTTGTCGAGGAGGTTCAATAGCATTCTTTTGATCAATTCTTGATCGCCGTCCAACTCCAGGTCATGAGACGTTTCAACCAGCTTCAAATCCAGGTCCTTACCAAACGCAAGTACTTGCGCTGCACGCACACAGTCTCTTACCGCATCATTCAGGGAGAACGGTCTGCTCAATAAAGTTGCCGGTGTATCAATTGGATTACGGGCCAACATAAATAAGTCTTCAACAATGTGAGACAAACGTTCAGCTTCGTCTTTGATCAGAGCAAGTGATTCTTTGTATTCGTCAACCGCGCGTGTCTTGTCTAGAGCGACTTCAGTTTCTCCTCGCAGCACGGCGAGCGGTGTGCGAAGTTCGTGAGACGCATCGGCAATGAATCGCTGCTGCTCGGTGAATGAAGACTCGAGTCGGGTTAATAATTCGTTGATAGTGGTCGCGAGCCTGCCTAGTTCATCACGCGGGTTGGATACATCAAGACGAGAAGACAAGCGCTGGGCGGTGATGCGTTGAGTTTGCAGACTCATTGAATTTATCGCGGCAAGACTTCTGCGCGCCACGAAGTAACCACCGGCTGACGCAAGTAGCAATACAATAGGAACCCCTGCGATAAAGCTGCGCCGCAAGGCATGCAACCCATCATCAACTACGCTTACAGGTTCTGCCACCATCGCGTATCCAAGCCCAACGTCAGAAGTAAGTGGAACAACGGCCACCCGTAAATCATTGACGGTCACAACACTGAGTCCTTGTTCACGTGCCGTAGTCAGCACATTCGAGGGAACGTTCACTACAGTTCCCGCGAGGTTCCTGGATGAGGCAACCGGGCGACCGTTATTGTCAGTGACTTGAACGTAACGATTAGGGAAAACCAGTTCCGTCAAGACTACTTCACCCGCCAAAGCCAGCGAGTGTTGCTCTTCAAACTCTTCAATGTAGGCGCTGGCAACTGTTTGTGCAGTCGACTTCAAGGATTCATCCTGGCGTGCATGTGAGCTAGCTGCAGCAACGGAGTAAACGAGGACGGCGAAAGCGATGAGAGACAGAGCCAGAACGGCCGCGTACCAAAGCGTTAGTCTTGTTCGAACTGAATGAAACATGCCTTGTCGCAACACGCTTTACTTGCTGACGACCAACACGACAAATGAACCGGGCTTTACGCTGCGCTGAGGTCTTCCACCGGGAGTTGTCGCTGGTGTTTCAACAATATCAGCAGCACTAAGGAAAATCTTTTTAGTCTTTGAATCGAAAGCCATAGTTCGGGCACTTGGTTGTGTCTTGATTGGACCAGCATCTTCGTAATCGTCAGCTGACTTTTCGTGAAAGATATTCAAGACGCCTTCGCTGCAGGAAAAAAAGATAAGCCGCGCTTGCGGATCGAACGCCGCGTAGTCGACGCCTCTTCCGATTGGAAAGCTGGTTATGATCTTTCCTGAAACAGCGTCCATTACGACCATCTTGGGCTCGTTACGACAACCGATAAACAATCGTTTAGTCTTTGCATCGTAAGCCAGGCCGGTTGGTGTTTTCGCTACGCCAATGGGAAACCGCTTTTTTACTTCCAGCGTTTTTGGATCAAAGCTCACGACTTCATTTGTGTCTTCAATATTGACGTACACAATTCCATCCGAGATCACTGCCGACTCTCCGTCGCCTTCAACTTTGACGGTACCGACGACCTGCCCCGTCTTAGCGTCAATCGCCGTTATGTCATGCGTACCATGGTTGTTAGTAAAGACGCGTTTGGTGGCCGGATCGTAGTAAATGCCGTCAGGGCCTTTGCCAACATCAATCTTTGTGATGAGTTGGAGCGTTGTTGGGTCAAACATCGAGACCTTGTTCTCGCGACCATTGCTCGTGAAGCCATGTTTGAATTCAGGTGCGATAGCGATCCCATGAACGCCAGGCGTGTCGGGAATGGTGCCAATTAATTGTCCGTTGTCAGGATTGACAACATCGACCTGAGTGCCATGCGACACATAGAGTCGCCGTGCAGCACTATCAATCGTCACATAGTCGAAACCGCCTTTCCCGGAACTGGATAACGAGTCTCGACTTTGTATCCGGTACCGCCCTGGAACGCCGCCATGATAATCGACGTGACGATTAATGCACTCTTGATATTTATCATTTGAGTTCATCCTTTCGAGTTGGTCCAAACTTTACCCAAGTCCCGTTGTTGCAGCTTTTGGTGCCGGCTCTCTCCACAACATTGCGTACACAGTCGGCGTAACGATTAGTGAAAGCCCCAGGGCCATTGTGAGTCCGCCGATAACGGCGATTGCCAATGGCTGTAATAACTCGGACCCGGCACCAATCGCTAATGCCAAGGGGAGCATACCGAGCATTGCGGCCAACGACGTCATCAACACTGGCCGGAATCGCCGTCGACCCGATCGCAATAATGCTTCTCTTAATGTGTCTCCAGCCGCGAGATGATCTTCGACGGCGTCGAGCATCAAGATTCCATTCTTCGCGACGATGCCGACGATCATGATCATTCCCATTAGCGAAACCACATTCAAGGTCGATCCGGTGATAAAGAGCGCGACAACAACTCCACTAAGCGCGAGCACGGCGCCGGTGACGATCGCAATCGGATGTCCGTAGGAACGAAACTCTATTAAGAGTGTGATAAAGACGAGGACAACAGCCAAAAGCAGTGACACCGCCAGTTCGCGAAAACTCGACTGCTGCTCTTGATAAATGCCGCCATATTCAATCGTCATTCCCGGCGGCAGTTTCACATCCGCTACTAGTTGACTTTGAATCTGTCGAATTGCCGTTCCCAGATCGCTGCCTTCAAGTCGTCCGGTGACTGCCACCATCTGGCGCAAGTTCTCTCGTACGATTTCGGCCTGACCTTTGTCATATTCAATGTCCGCTAGCTGGTCCAATCGAAACAGTTGCCCGGAGGTCGAACGCACTTGTACGGCTTTTACTTTGTCGAGTGACTTACGCACATCTGCTGGAAAAATCACCCTCACCTTGATCAATCTGTCCTGTTGCAGAATTGAAGAAGCTGCATCACCAGACATCGCGGTCGTAATTGCAGCGGCAACATCGTTGGCGGTTACTCCAAACTGCGACGCTCGCAACGGATCGACGTTGAAGGTCAACGCTGGTCCACTAATTGTAACTCCATTGAATGTGTCGACTACTCCATGTATCTTCTTGATCGAAGTTTCGACCTCATCAGCTTTTTCCTGTAACGCAGCCGCATCCTCACTAAATAGTTTCACTTCGATTGGCTCTGGATTTCCCTGTAGATCTCCGATGACGTCAGGAAGAATGCCGACAAATTCAACTTCCAACGCAGGTTCAGCCTCGGCAATTTGCTCCCTGAGTTCGCTTATGACGTCCTCCGTGCTGCGCTTATGGCCGGGTTTTAGTTTGACCGCGAAATCACCGGTATTGGGCTCAGTCACAAACAGGCCCATTTCCAGACCGGTTCGACGCGAATAACTTTCGATCTCAGCCGTCTTCAGAAGCATTTCTTCCACATGCTTCAGCATGCGATCGGTCTCAGCGAGTGACGATCCGGGCGGAGCTTTGTAATCAAGAACAAACGCACTCTCATCGAATACGGGAAGAAACTCCGACCCAAGTAAGCGATAGAGGACGTACGTCCCGCCGAGCACAACGACGATCGTGACTACAACAATCCAGCGATGATCGAGGGCCGCACTCAGGATTGATTCATAGCGTCGAATGATGGCGCCAAGAAATCTGCCATGATGTTCTTCTTCCTCGCCAGTAGTCACGGGTTCGTTCTGTGGTTTAGCTCTAACAAATTTCTCAGCGAGTACGGGAGTAAACGCAAGAGCCAGCACTAGCGACGTCAGCAGTGCAACCGACATTGTCAGGGCTAATGAACGAAAGAAAACGCCTGTAACACCCGTCATTAATGTCAGCGGAAGAAAAACGACTACGGGCGTGATTGTCGAGCCAATGATTGGGACCGTGATCTCGGACACCGCACTCTGCACCGCTTCGCGCCGCGACTGTCCACGCGACATGTGCGTGTAGATGTTTTCAACAACAACAATTGCGTCGTCGATCACCAAACCGATCGCGGCGGCAACACCTCCCAGGGTCATCAGATCAAAGCTGAGGTGCGCGAGCCACATCGCGAGGAATGTAACGAGAACGGTAATTGGAATTACCAGGATCGCAACGAAAGTAGTGCCCCAGTTACGCAGAAAGGCGTAGAGAATAACCACCGAGAGTAGTAAGCCGATGAGAATTGAATCACGAACAGAATTGATCGACTCGCGAACAAGAAGTGATTGATCGTAGTAAGCCGTGACTCTTACGTCCTTTGGAATCTGTCCGCGCATTGCTTTGAGCGCTGCCTTCACTTCATCTGCGACTGCGACAGTATTCGCGTCTGGTTGCCGGTTGATGTTCACTAGCGCTGCCGGATGCCCATCGGCAGTCACAATCGTGTACTGCGGTTCTACTCCCGGAGCGACTGTCGCCACGTCTGACACAACTACAGGTGCATTGTTAACGGTAGCGACGACGATGTTGTTGAGTTCGTCAGCACGCTTTGCCTGGCCACTTACTAGAGCTAGCTCGAGTTGGTGGTTTTCTTCAATCAATCCCGGCGAAACAATGATGTTTGAGTTCCGGATCGCATCAGCCACTTGCTGGGACGAAACATTGTGCGCTGTCAATTTGTCAGGATCGATCGTGACATGAAACTCTCGCGTCTTCCCTCCGGCGACGCCAACGATTGCCACCCCTTGGAGACGTGCAAGCTGAGGTCGGACGATGTAGGTTGCCAGATCCGCGAGTGAGGCCTCGTCGCGTTTGTCCGAGGTAAGGCTGTAGCCAGTCACCGGAAACACAGCAAACGTCAGACGTTCGATGTTTCGAATCTCGGCTGTAGGAGGGAGTGTCGACAAGAGCTGGGACATTCGCGCCTGAACCAATTGAAGTTCCTGGAGAATATCGCCGTTCCAGTCAAAGTAGAGATTGATTTCGGACGAACCACGTGCGGTTTTGGATTTGATCCGGGCAATGCCTGGTACTCCGTTCATCGCCTCTTCGATTGGACGTGTAACCGAGACGAGCGTTTGCGAGGCTGGAGCTTCCCCGTTATCAACGATGATTACAATTCGAGGGAAATCGGTCTGCGGAAAAACAGAAATGGGAAGCTGGAAGGCTGCATAGAGTCCAGCAGCACAAAGAAGCGCCACGATCACAACGATCGCTCGAGATTGACGTGAAATTACGCGAGCAAATTGCACCGTAGTCAGTGGCCCGTCGTCAGTGGTCCGTAGTCAGTGGTCCATAGTCAGGTCCGTAGTCAGTGGTCAATCGGCAGTTGTTGGAAGTTGTTGAGCCCCTTCTAATTCTGACCACTGACCACTGACTACTGACTACGGACTACTGACTAACCTTCCTTCTTCTCCTCTTCCGTCGCAATTTCAACTTTTGTTCCGTCAGGCAATGCGTAGTTGCCTTCAATCACGACGGTTTCACCACCCTTAAGTCCCTCAACAATCTCTATCTTTTCCGTTGTTCGAATCCCAATGGTGACTTTTGTTTCATGGGCCACATTTTGGTCATCGACAACCATGACTGTTCCTTCGGCTGCGTCACTAGCTTCGAGTGTTACAGCCGCAGCAGGCACGACGATGGCATCATCTTTCGAGTTGGCAAACACCGTTACCTGCGCCGCTCCATTTGCGCGCAACTTTCCGTCGCCGTTGCCTAACGTTACCCAAGCTTCTACTGTCCGGTTTGTTTGATCGCTTGAACGACTCAATAGATTTATCTGGCCCCTCATTTCTTCGGCTGAAGAGTCTGTCGGCAGAACTGACACCACATCACCTGTCTTGAGCTGCGCAGCGACGGTGTCGGGAAACGGCGCCTTCACAATCACAGTAGTCGTGTCAGCTATGGTCACCAGTTTTCCGCCAGCTGAAGCGAATTCACCTTCGTATTGAAATTGATCGGTAACGATGCCGGTGATGGGTGAGCGAATCGTGGCGTAACTCAATTGCGCATCGAGAGTCGCAACTCGTTGTTGTGCTTGCGCCGTTCGAGCCGAAGCGAGCGCTCGATCATTGGGGTTAAGAGATCGTGTTCGCAGCGCAACTGTTTGCTCCTGCAAACGCAATTCCTCCTCAGCCGTTGTTAGATCGAGTTGAGAAGCTTCGAGATCCTTTTGAGAAATTCCGCCTTTTTCGAAAAGCAAACGGCGCCGCTCATACACTGCTCGAGCATTGTTAACCTTGGCACGGGCATCGTGTAATGCTTTTTGATCCTCGGCATTTGTCTTCGGGATCGTTCCCGTTATCAGACTATTCTCGTTTGCCCGAGCCTCTCGGAGCGCCGCGAGAGCTTCAGCTCTTTGTGCTTGAAGATCACGAGATTCCAAAACTGCTATTACTTCACCGGCGCGTACCACTTTGTTCTTCAGTAGGGCCATCTGCTTGATCTGAGCGCTGATCTTTGCGCTTACGTCAGCTTTTTCCCGTGGCCATATCGTGCCTACCGCTGACACTTGAGCCGCAATTTCTCCTTTTTCGGCTTTAGCCACTTTGACGCTGACTGTTGGAGTCGGTTCCTTCTCGGCTTCGGCCGCTGACTTCTTCCAACGCCAGATAATCAAGAAAAGCAGGATGAGAACAATCAGGCCCACAGCGCCGACGATCAGCACGATGTTGCGTTGACGAACGATCCGAGCGCGACGTTGTTGTTCAAGCGAACTTAGTTCGTCGGATTTGTTTTCCAGATCTTTCTGCTCGTCACTCATGAAAGTTCAAAAATTTATCGTCCCGTTGCCTGCTTCAACCTTGACAGAGCGGTTTGATAGTCAAAGATTGCCTGATACAAAGCACTGCGCTGCTCTACCAATGTTGTCTGCGCATCTGTAACTTCAACGATCTGGGCCTCACCGGCGCGATAGCGAGCGATCGATGCGGTCAGATTCTTTTGGGCTTTGAGCACGCCATCACGCGCGAGATTTATCCGGCCCGATGCACTCACAACCTGGGCGCGTGCCGCATAAAACTGTTGAGTAAACCCTCGCAACGCTAACGTGCGTTCATTCTCGGTAACCTCAGCTTGAAGTCGGGCCTGACGCTCACGACTACGACTCGCTCCCCAATCGAAGATGGGGATCGACAGACTGATTCCAGCAGACATGCCAGTGTGTTGCTTCAGTCGCGGGCCTTTGAGCGAATCAGTATCAAAGCCGCCGTTAACTGAGTAGGAGAGCGAAGGCAACCGGTCGGCACGAGCGATCGTAATGTCCGCGCGCGCTGCGCGTAGTTGATGTTCGAACTGGATGAATTCTGCGCGTCGCGAAACGTCATCAGCTCTGAACTGTTCAAACTCGGCTGTTGTTGGGATCGCCAACGCAAGATCAGTAGTAACGATGGGTCTTGAGAATTCGTAGCCAACCAATACTCGCAAAGCGCTGGCAGCGACCTGTTCGTCAACTCGTGCTCGCTCCAATGCGTCGCGTCGAGTTAGTGTTTGCAGCTCGGCTCGAGTGACATCGACTGGTGCAACTTCACCTCCGCTTAACAGCAGCGACGTGATCTGTTCGAAGTCTTCAGCTGCCTTGAGGTTTTCTTCAGCCGCTTGACGCTGTGCAATCGCAAGTGCAAGACCGAAGTAACTCTCGACCACAGCTTGCGCCAATGCTCGTTTAGCGACTTCAGCACCGGCATGCGCGGCAGCCAGTAGTGCTCGATTTCTCGCGAGAGTCGCGCGCAGTTTTCCGGCGATATCAAAATCGCCTGAGACGTTAACGAGACCGTCATAAACACCGATTCCATCACTCGAGACAAAGCTGGGGCCGCGCGGCTCTCCGGGAGGCAGGCCAAGTGCCGGTGTTGTGTAGATGTAACTTAACGGAGCGCTGACTTTCGGCAGGAATGCGGCCTGCGCTTGTTTTACATCTTCAGCAGCGATTCGCTCGTTTAGTAGTGCGGTTTGGTAAGTTGATGCCTGCGCGTTCGCCAGTCGCAACGCATCATCGAGTGTTAGCGGACTTACTGGTGTAACTGACTGAATCGCAGGTGAGCTTGGAGGAGTTTGCGATGGCAACGGGTTTTGTGCCCGCACCCAATTAGAAGAACAGAGTGCCGCCAAGAATACCGCAAAGGGGACTGCCCATTTCGGCTGCTTCGACATACTCGATCTTTGAACGAGTCGAGTATACATAGACCAACCTTAAGAGAAGATTAATAGACCATCGCAAATCAATGGCGGTGTTCAAGGATGTAGCCTTCACCGCGGCGGGTGTGAAGCAGCTTAATCTGGTGTCCTTCGTCGATCTTTTTTCGCAGGCGGTTCATATAAACCTCTATTGCGTTTGAGAATGGATCAAATGAGTCGTCCCAGACGTGAGCCGCGATCTCCGCGCGAGAAACGAGTTGCCCCGCACGTCGCGCCAGGTACTCCAATAGTGCATATTCCTTCGCGGTTAGTTGCACTGCATGATTAGCACGGGAGACATGGTGACTTGCTGAGTCAATTACTAGATCCTCGATTTGAAAAACGTCCGGCTGAAGTTTTGAATCCCTTCTAAGTAAAGCTCGAATGCGGGCAAGTAGTTCCAGAAATGAAAATGGCTTTGTCAAATAATCATCAGCTCCGGCGTCAAATCCGGTTAGGCGATCGTTGACTGAAGCGCGGGCCGTCAACATCAGGACAGGTGTGGCCATACCGCTCTTCCGCAGTTCACGACAAACGTCATAACCGTCGCGTTGCGGCAACAACACATCGAGGACAATCAGGTCATAGTCGTTTATAGAGGCCTGGTAACAACCAGCGTCTCCGTCGTGGGCCACATCGACGGCATAACTGTGCTCTCGCAAACCTCTGGCGATCACATCAGCCATGCGAGGGTCATCTTCGACAAGCAAGATTCGCATTGGAGTTCCGGTCTTTCACGCAAAGCGGGTGAGTCGTTCTGCGATATGCTGACCCGATAATATTAGTCGTGTCGGAATTTACCTTGAGCCATGTCGTGTTGCAATGTGTTGTTAACTATCGAGCAAGAGGTGAGGCTTCGACCGAGATGACTTTCTGAGTCGAGCGTTGATTTTAATTGGTGCACAGAATGGCCCGCAGTCATTCGCGACGAACCTGGACACAACAGCCACTCACGTCTTAACGCAAGCGGGCCTCTTTCAAATAATTTTGGGCCTCTAATAACTCCGGCAGTTGTATATCAGCTTGTCGCCACTGTACCAGGAAATTTGTATAGGCAACACCGGCCTGCTTGGCTTCTCCCAACTTGGCCGCGGAGCGGGCTGCACCCAGGAGGGAACGTGCGCGATTCGGTTGTCTTACAAGTGAAATCGCAAACTGCTGCGCAGCCTCTTTGGGTCGACCAGCGCGCAAAAGGATCTCGCCCAACAATTCATGTGAAGGCTTGACCAGCACGGGTGGTCCGGCGGGCGGCGGCGCCGATTCTTCCAGGGCCGTCGCTTTCCTTAACATCTCTATGGCCTCGTCATAGTTGCCCTTTGAGGCGCTCGAGACAGCGCTGATTTCCAATTGGCGGATCTCCAATCCCTTCACTCTGAGCGAGTTGATTTGATCTGGTCCGCCGGCCTGGGACTTAAGCATGGCCTGAAAGTCTGCGATTCTTTGCTCGGCCTCAGTCGAGCCCTTCGCTGCGGCAGCCAGACCGCGTATGAAAACTGGCAGAGTCTCCCCACGGTAAACGCGACGGGAAACGGGTGCCGGCGTCGGGCCATGACTCATATTCTCCATCGGCGCAGCATCGGAAGATTGTGGTGCGCTCGTCGTTTGGAGCGGTGCCAACAGGGTCTCCGCCTGGTCCCATCGTTCAGTCTCGACTAGAAATGCCGCTACCATTTCTGTATAGCTCGCAGCGAAGGGATTAGGTCCGGGTTTCTTACTGGCAGCGAATTCGCTCATGTCGTTTCGCACCTGCGCCAGCAAAGCTTCCGCCTTGGTATAACGGCCTTGCTGCATATATGCATACTGCAGCCATTGCAGACTGTGGTAATCACGCGTGTTAAGGGCAAGGTTCTTCCGCTTGACCCAGGCATCCGAAGTCGCCCACGATGATTCATTCGCAGCCACCACCTCCGGCCACATTCCAAGTTGCAAAAAGATATGCGAGGGCATGTGTCGCGCGTGAGCCGCTTCAGGTGCAATCAACGCGTAGCGCCGCGCGGCCGGCAGGGCGAGAATGGCATGCTCCGGATCATCAAAGGCATGGATGATGTAGTGCGCCGCACCTGGATGGTTGGGCCTTTTTTGAAAAACATCCAGCACAATGGCGCCGGCTTTCATCTGGCTCAGGAAGCTACGCTCGTTAAGCTCCCGCGATCCCAGCAACGAAAGCGCATAAAAGCAGGCCGCCTCGAGATCTTCGGGATAATCCCGATAGACCTTTTCCATCACAGCCGAATAGGCTTTGTCACGCGTGCGCTTGTCGCCATCTCCGTATAGAACCTTCACCGCATCCAAATAAGCACGCTCGCGATCGGTGAGTTTCTTTGACTCTGTAATTTTCTCGAGGGCCTTTCGCGCGCTGGCGATCTCCTGCGCATTCGCCCAAAGCGGATAGTTGTAAGTCATCGCCTCGCCCCAGTAGCCCATCATGAAATCAGGATCGATCCTGGTCGATTCGACAAACTCTTCGCGCGCCTCTTCGTACCAAAAGGAATGAAGAGCGGCCACTCCCCGAAGGAAATGCGCCTGCGCCTTTTGAGAACCGGAGGTGGGAAAATCGACTTGGCCCAGGCTGGATTGTTGCGCCTTCGCGCTTGATCCAAATGTGGCAACAACAAAGACCAGCAACAGAGCTGCGATCAGCCTCGCAGTCAACAAAGATGTCATAGCTTTTCCTCCTACTTACTACGCGGGCAGGTGAGGGATTAAGACTTGAAAGATGCAGTCACAGTACGCTGTTATACGACAACAAGCAAATAAGCGACTGGAGGACGATACGGATCGTTTTAAGACATCACTCGATAACACCTTCATCACTTACACGAGAGTGCCCTCGGCCTTTCGCGCGGCGCGACGCTCGACGCTGCGTTCTACCCACTCATATACCATTGGTAGAATCACAATCTTGATCGGGCGCGTCACCAGTCCACCAACCACGACGATCGCTAACGGTTTCTCGATTTCGGCGCCCGTTCCGGATGAGAAGATAAACGGTATGAGGCTTATGCTGCCTATCAGTGCGCTCAACAACTCGGCTCGTAAGCGAACGCTTGCGCCGCTGATCACCGCGTCGTGCAAATCCATCCCCTTATCACGAAGCTTGTTGATGTAAGACACCATCACCATCCCGTTTTGCACCGCGATTCCAAAGACCGCAATAAAGCCAACTATCGCAGGAACACTTAGCGGGAAACCAGAAATCAGCAGGAACGTGGTGCTGCCCACCAGCGCAATGGGAATGTTGAAGACGATCGTCAGCGTGTTGCGAAGAGAATTAAAGCACGTGTAGATCAACACAAACACCAGCAGTAGCGAGATTGGAATGGCAATTAGCAGTCTACGTGTGGCCTGCTGTGCGTTCTCAAATTGCCCACCCCAGGTAATGAAATATCCAGCTGGCGTCTTTACTTGCGCGACTACTGCTGCTTGCGCGTCGTGAACGAAGCCGCCGATGTCACGCCCAGTGACATTGCACTTCACCACCACACGGCGCAGCGCGTTCTCTCGGCTCACAACCGAGTCGCCGCTCGAAAGTCGAAACGTTGCCAACTCACCAAGCGGGACTCGTCCACCAACTGGAGCGGCGATCAAAATGTCGTTAAGTTTCTCCACCTGGTTGCGGTAGTTTTCGCTCAGGCGTACGAATATCGCAAAGTGGCGTTGGCCTTCGAGCACGTCGGTGGCTTCATCTCCGCCGATGGCAATCTTGGCGACTTCCAGTACGTCAGCGATGTTGAGTCCGTAGCGGGCCAGCTTGTCGCGATCCAGAGAGATCTCGAGATGCTCCTCACCTGCAACCTGCTCGACTGCCAGGTCTTTGGCTCCCCGAACATGCGACATGGCATCGTGAATCGCTTGAGCCAGCTTCCGCAAGGTGTCCTGGTCTTCGCCAAAGATCTTGACCGCAATCTGTGCATTGATACCAGATAGGAGCTCGTCGTTGCGGGTTTGAATAACCTGTGAAAAGTTGAACTCAACGCCTGGAAAACCTTCCACCCTGCGCCGCATTGCAACAACCAATTCATCCTACGTCATTGCCGTCGTCCACTGTTCTTTTGGTTTCAAGCGCACGTACATCTCATCGTTACTCACACTCTCAGGATCGCCTCCCAGCTCAGCGCGACCGATCTTGGCGACTACCGTTTCGACTTCCGGAAATTCGCGCAGCGACCTCTCTATTTGCGACGAGACTTCGATTGCTCGCGGAAGGGAGATGCTTGCGGGCATAGTGGCCCGCACCAGCATATTGCCTTCGTCTATCGTAGGCAGAAACTCACTTCCTAGTATGAAAACGTCGGCAACGCTCCAGATAAGTAACAGGGCTGCGAAGGTCAATGTCAGATATCGATGAGCTATCGTCCACTTGAGCACCGGAACATAAATACCTTTGAAGAATCCAACGATTGGATTGGTGCGCACTTCGCCCTTCTTGAGCCGCAACCACAAGGCACACATCATCGGCGCGACGCACAAGGCCATTAACATGGAGCCAATCATGGAGAAGGTGACGGCGTAGGCGAGCGGCTTAAACAATTTGCCTTCAACCCCCTGCAGAGTGAAGACAGGGAGAAAGACGGCTATGACTATCAGGATGGCGAAGAACATAGGCCGCCCAATCTCCTGAGCGGCAACCAGGATGGCCTCGCGCATCGAATGTTCACGGTGTTCTTCAAGATGGCGATAAATGTTTTCGACCATCACGACCGTCGCATCAACCATCATACCGATGCTAATGGCGAGACCGCCCAGCGAAGTGAGATTCGCGGACAGTCCTGAGTACCACATGAGTATGAAGGCGACGAGCATACAAAATGGTATTGCTGCCGCCGTGATTAACGACCCGCGAAAGTCTCCCAGCAACAGCACAAGAATGATCAGTACTAACAGTTCACCTTCGATCAGTGACTTGACCACCGTGTGTATGCTGTTATCGACAAGCTCCGACTGATCGTAATAATCAACAATGCTCACACCCTCGGGAAGAGCCCTATTTATCTCAACTACTTTTTCCTTTACCCGCTCGATCACTTGCTTAGTGTTTTCGTTTATTCGTTTCAGCACTATCCCGGTTACGACTTCGCCCTGGCCATCTTTGGTGACCGCGCCCTGGCGTATCTCGTTACCGATTTCAACGCGGGCTACATCGCTGACACGGATAGGTGTGCCACCACGCGAGTCGAGTACGACGTTCTTGATGTCCTCAATGTCTTGGACCAGGCCAAGTCCACGCACTACGTACTGTTGATCGCCGTGCTCGATGAAGTTCGCTCCGGTGTTTTGATTATTGTTCTGAATGGCTTCGAAGAGCGTTTTAAGCGGGATGTTGTAATTGACCAGCGCTTGTTGATCCACGATGACGTGATACTGTTTCACTTCTCCGCCGAAGCTGAGCACATCGGCGACGCCGGGAACGGATCGCAGCTGTAGTTTGACGATCCAGTCCTGAATCGTGCGCAGTTCCTGAGTGCTCTTGCCAGGACCGACGATCTGGTAAAGATAGATCTGGCCGGTGCCGGTCGTGATGGGTCCCATCCCTGGATCGAACCCAGCGGGAATCCGATCCTTTGCAAGGGAGAGTCGCTCGAAGACCTGCTGTCGCGCGAAGTAGATATCGACGTCATCCCGAAAATAGACGGTTACCACTGACAAACCGAATTTTGAAATCGACTGCACACGTACCACTCCCGGAATGCCATTCATCACGTTCTCGATGGGAAAGGTTATGAGCTGCTCGACTTCCTGCGGAGCCAGTCCCTGACCCTCGGTGTCGATTTCCACCTGGACTGGCGTGACGTCGGGAAAGGCGTCGACGTTCAATCGCGAAAGGGCAAGGATGCCACCCGCCACAATGAGCATCGAGACGACGACCACCAGCAATCGCTCGCGATAAAAGAACGCAATGAAATTATCGGTCATAATTGGATCCTAATCGCTGAATGGCGCTGTCAACTCTATTGCTGAGGCTTGCTTTGTTGAAGCAACAGATAGTTGCCCTTCACCACCACCTTGTCGCCTGCCTGAAGCCCTTCGATGATTTCAACCCGGCCGTTACCTTCTATCCCAATGTTGACCGGTCGCTTCTGGTAACCGTTGCCCTCTGCTACGAAGACAACTGATTTTCCGCCATCGTCCAGCACGGCTGATTGGGGAATCGAAATGGTGGTGCGATGCAGGTCGGTGATTATCTGGACATTCGCAAACATGTCCGGTTTGAGTCTTCCCTCAGCGTTCGGAACTTCGGTGCGAACCTTCACGCTTCGCGTCTCCGGATCGACAACGCTGGAAACCAGAATGACTCTGCCTGAGAAATTCACTCCTGGAAAAGCAGGAACTGAAACCTTAACCTCCTGACCCCGCCTCACTCGCTCGAGATCCTTTTCAAACACATTCGCATCGATCCAAACGTGGGAGATATCTATTATCTTGAACACGTTCGCGTCCGAACTTACGGTGGCGCCAATCGTGCCATTGCGCTCGATTACAATCCCGGAGATTGGAGAAGTAAGACTGAAAATGGCGGCCAGGCTCGACTGGCTTGCCAGGGCGTCAATGTCTGATGCTTTGAGACCAAGTATCAGCAAGTGGCGGCGCGCCGACGTGAGGGCCGCTCTCGTCTGTGCAACAACACTTGCTGCCGACGCTTTCGCCATCTCAAGGTCATGCTCGGCAGCCTGGAGATTTTTTCCCGCAGTAATGCTCTTCTCATAGAGCATCTTGGTACGGTCGTAAGTGGCCTGGGCAAACTTGACGTCGGCAGCCGACGTGCGCCGCGCATTGTCATAGTCCGCAAGCGCCTTGAGATAATCGGCCTCGGCTTGATCAATGTCGGCCGATTCAAGGTCAGCGAGCTTCTGGCCTTTTCTTACGATGCTGCCTTGGCCCGCATAAAGTCGCACAAGCCTGCCTTCATGGACCGGGCCGATGTTTGCCATGCGGTCCTCTGGAACGAGGATTTTCCCAGTGGCAACTATCGTCCCCGCGATGGACTGCGGCGCTACTATTTCCATCTCTATTGCATGGCTCTGCGCGGACTCTGATGTCCCCGGGCTCGGTTGGGGGTTGGAAGAATTCGAGGGCGCATTAGCAGTTCTATTGCAGCCTTGATACGCCACAACCGTTAGAAGCAGCAAAAACAAAAGGGCATGAATCATTTTTAGTCTGAACATAGGAGCATCCTCTCGCATGCACTTACTTCTGCAACGGCGTCGCGGTTGCCAGCTCAAGATCAAGCAGCGACACCTGGTAATCGAAAAGCGTCTGGTAAAAACCGGCCAGCGTTTCGCGCCGCGTGCGGATCGCATCCAGCAGCTCCAGCGTAGAGCTTTCTCCGGCTCTTAACGAAAACTCCGTCAGCCTCTGTATGTCATCCACCTTTGTAAGCACGCCGGTGCGGTATAGCTCAACTCGCCGCTTCTGAATCTGAAACGCGACCAGAGCCTTGTCCACATCGCTCAACACTTGATTCGTAATGAGTTGCTGATCATTTTGCGCTTTCATTTTTTGAATGAGCGCCTTTGCTCGCTCGCCTTGGTTACGATCGCGCACGGGTAGCGGAATTCCGACGCCAAAGTTATAGGTACTACCGCCTTGCGGAACCTGTTCGATGCCCGCGCCTATCGTGAGGTCAGGAATGCGCTGAGCATTTTGCAGCCGGATAGACGCGTCGGCAGCGCGCTCACTGAGTTGCGCCGCCTTCAAATCGGGTCGAGCAGCCAGGGCTTTGTCGCGCAGCTCGGCGAACGAGAACTCGTAAGGCTGGTAATAGTCGATCGTTCCAGCGACCTCTATCTCCATAGCTCGATAATCTCCACCTAGTGTGACGCGTAAGTCGCGCAAGGCGAGCTCGTAGTCCTTTTCCGAGTTGGCTACGTCGGAATCAAACTTGAATTTTTCAATTTCGAGTCGCTGGAGGTCCAGTCCTGAAATTTCACCGAGGTTGAAAACCTCTGTTGTGTGCTTGACGATCTCTTCAAATGTTTTTTGGTTTTCTCGTGCCACCTTGAGTAGCGACTCGGCCAGGAGTACTGCGTAGAATTTCTTTTTCAGATCGTTGGTTAGTTGCCACACGATTGTTTGGAACTCAGCGCGGACGACTTCGGAATCGGCATTTGCGACATCGATTCTCTTTTGTCTCTTTCCGCCCAGTTCGAATGTCTGCGAAATGTTGTAATCGAAAGTCTGCGGGTTGCCAGGGTGGCTGATAGAGAGCGGGATGTCCGAGAATCCAACGCTAATCTCCGGATTTGGACGCAAACGCGCCGTGAGTTTTTCCGCGTCTGACAGATCAATGTCATAGCGCGCAGCCACCAACTGAAGATTCTGCTTCAAGAAGATCGAGACCGCGTCCGAAATGGTAATAGACCGTTTCGCGGGAGACACCTTCGTTTGATTCGCTTGCTGCGAAGCTTTCGGTGGCGCAGCGATGCTGGCCTTGGTTCCCTGCAAAGCCTCCGGCGACTGGTCGCGCGATTTTTCTTGCGACAGGAGCGGATGGGCTATAAGCGTGATTAAGAGAAAGCTGGAAATGTAACTCGCGCTACGATTCATTTGCGGACGGCACCAAAGGCGCAAGCCGAATTGCCCCTGACAAACCACAGAGTCGCACCGCGCACCGAAGCGGCGTATATAGTTGCGCAAATAGTTGCGCAAATCGGCATTAATGCGCTTACACATCCGGTCACCTCGTATTCATCGTCTGAATTGTTCTTGGTTGCGCGATGCGAAACCCACCGCGTTCGTTAGAAACGATTATTGGCAAGCAAGACGGGCGAGGCAGACCCGCCACAGGCTGACCATTTACGTTCGGTGAGATTTTGAGCGGGCAATCAGAGAGCCGCGCCCACCGAGTCAAGCCTCAACCAAGGGGAGGGGCACGGCCCGATTGTCGTGTGATGGAAGTTGAAGGAGAAAGTAATATCGGCGTATTGACTGACGCGTTCTGCGTCGCAGGCGTGAGCGCGAACAGCGTCGCATAGACAAGACCGTTGAAGAGGTGTTGTTGGAACTCGCACATTGAGCACTCGGTAAGATGCGAGTTGCCCGTGTGCGAAGGGTGTGATCCATCGCAGTCGCTGTAGGCGGCAGCGCCGTACTGATCCGGCGAAACAGTGCGATGACTATGGACCGTGTCCACTGTCGCCCCGAAGCTAATTATAAGAAGTAGGACGTAGCCAAGCGCACGGCAGTTCGCGCGTCGTCTGCTCAATGATGAAGAGGATCTGCTGATCACTTTGGGCGGTATGTTAGTACAACTTGCTAATTTCCACCTACCGATCCCAAGGCCGTTAAGGCTGCGCTCCTGGCCCAGCGCTTGGGGCTTTTGCGGCTAGGTTGTTAGGTTCTCGCCGAATCTTAGTGCTTCGCAAGCTCCAGCCGGGCGATTGCTTCACGGTGCACTTCGTCGGGACCGTCTGCGAGTCGTAAGGTACGGACCTGCGCCCAGGCGCTGGCAAGGAACGTGTCCTGCGAAACACCTGCGCCGCCGTGCGCCTGAATTGCACGATCAAGCACACGTAGAGTCATGCTCGGAACGACAACCTTGATCATTGCGATCTCTGCTCGTGCTACTTTGTTGCCAACCGTGTCCATCATCTGAGCAGCTTTCAAAACCAACAGTCGCGCCTGCTCAATCTCCATTCGCGATTGAGCAATGTCCGCGCGTATCGTTCCCTGCTCTGCCAGCGGTTTTCCAAACGCGACGCGGCTCTTCACGCGCTTACACATCGTTTCTAACGCACGCTCCGCAACGCCGATGCAACGCATACAGTGATGAATGCGTCCGGGACCCAGTCTGCCCTGCGCAATTTCAAAACCCCGTCCTTCGCCAAGCAACATGTTCGACACTGGGATACGCACATCTTTGAATGAAACTTCAGCGTGTCCGTGAGGAGCATGATCGTAACCAAACACCGTCAACAACCGCTCCACTTTCACACCGGGTGCATCCATCGGGACCAGAACCATTGACTGTTGTTTGTGTAACGGCGCAGTGAAGTCAGTCTTGCCCATGAAGATCGCTATCTTGCAACGTGGATCACCAGCGCCAGACGACCACCATTTACGTCCGTTGATGACATACTCTTCTCCGTCGCGAACAATGCTCGACTCGATGTTCGTGGCATCAGAAGAAGCGACAGCCGGCTCGGTCATCGCAAAACATGAACGAATCTCTCCGGCGAGCAGTGGCGTGAGCCAACGTTCCTGTTGCTCTGGAGTTCCATACCGAGCGAGCACTTCCATGTTGCCGGTGTCAGGAGCGGAACAATTGAAAACCTCTGGCGCCATCACACTGCGTCCCATGATTTCGCATAACGGTGCATACTCCAGATTAGTTAGACCGGCACCCTTTTCAGACTGCGGCAGGAAAAGATTCCACAGTCCTTCAGCACGGGCTTTTACCTTCAACTCTTCGACGATCGCCGTCGGTGTCCAGCGTGAAGCAGCAATCTGTTCATGGAACTTCTGCTCATTGGAATAGATATGCTGGTCCATGAACGCAGTCAGCCGCTCGTGCAGTTCCCGGGTCTTGTCTGTGAACTCCAGAATCATTTTTCTCTACCTCACAGCTTTGCCTCAAACTTCAGCTCTCGTTGGTGTTTTTTTGTGTGATTTCGTGGATCGTAGTTATTTTGCCAGAGAACGGGAACGATCCACGAAATCACACGAAAAAACATGAACGCCAATAGGGCTATTATCGCCTTTAACGGTAAACCTCAACTCACCGAAAGGTGCGCAACTCAGGTGTCGTGAGGTGCGGCACGGCATTGAACTGAAACAACTGCAAATGCTCGTCTCGCAATCGCAAGGTCGAATATGACGAGTTATATAACACGCCGGCAAGTTGTCTGATGCGTGCGTCAGTGAGTCCGAGGGCGAGTCCGGTCAACACGCCCGTGGGTGTCGCAGACGTAGACACGAGGACATTAGCTCGAGGCGGAAGACGCTCAACGTTCAAAAGACAAGCGCGAACGCGCTCCTGAAACTGCTTCCATGTCTCACCCCCATATGAGAATGCTCCCGAGATCCAGGCGTCAACCATCTTCGTATCGCAGGGTCGCCAGTGGCGGTGGACCTGTGCATTCGCCACACCGATGTTTTGCTTTACTTCGAGCCGCATTTCTTCGTACTGAATGCGAAACTCTTCATCGATCTCTGAAAGTTTCGGGCCGAGCTCGCGATAGATGTCGGTCAGATCAAACTCATTCCATTGATCGTCGACGGTTACCATCGGAAAAGAGACTCCCGCCTTATCGTAAACATTCTTTACCGCTGACGCCGTTTGTACTTGTCGCTGCATCGAGCCGGAGTAGACAACCGTGAACTCAAGTGGCTGGGCGAGAAAGTATTCACCAAGCAATTGCGCCTGTTGTTGACCGAGATCGGATAGAGAATCGTAAGCGTCGCGTGTTCCTGCCTGACCGTGCCGAACGAGAAAGATGTTGCTCAAATGAGAGTCTCCGCGACGTTCTTCTCTGTGCAACCTCCGTGTCCTCTGTGTCTCTGTGGTTCTTTATGTGCACGTTCATTCACCACAGAGGCACAGAGGACACGGAGATTGCACAGAGAAATCTTTTAAAGGTAGTAGCGACCCGCACGTATCACAGCATCCGCAATGCGGCGCCGTGCGGCGACGACATCAAAGGGTGCCTGATCGGAAAGTGACCGGAAGTCGGAGATGAGTGCGCCGTATTTGCTGTCGTCTGGCATTGCATTCACCGCTTGTTTCGCAGCATGTTGAAGACGATCGAAAGCGTCCGCAACGAAAACGCGAGTGATGTCGATCGGAACTGCACAACTGTCCTGATCGCGATTCAGCAATAGTTTTTCGGTACGTAACACTCCGCTCTCGGCCGCGTAGAGCTCAATAATCATGTCTGCAATGAAACCGAATAACTCTTGTTCGGTTTTAAACGACTCCCCGAAGTGACCCTGTGCGCGAGTGAGTGAGCTATTCACCAAACGTTTCCCGCGCGTCAATAGATCACGTTCGGCGCTAAATGTGCCATCTGTGCAGGGCTCACTGTCTAGCTCAACGTTGGCCAGC
>DATJKB010000003.1:0-2594 GCA_035491875.1 Pyrinomonadaceae bacterium
GGTACTGACCGTTTGCCACATGATCGAGTGATCGATAGGAAGAGATGCAAGCATTCCGTAAACACACCGGCCTCGTGGCTCCGCTCAACCGTGCGAACGTCGATACGGATCAGATCATTCCCAAGCAGTTCCTCAAGAGCATCGAGCGAACGGGGTTTGGCGAGTTTCTGTTTTTCGACTGGCGCTATCGACCTGAGGGTGGACCAGAACCTTCATTTATTTTGAATCAGCCGCGTTACGAGGGAGCGTCGATCCTGATCGCAGGGAAGAACTTTGGCTGTGGCTCGTCGAGAGAGCATGCGCCATGGGCCCTGCGTGAGTTTGGATTTCGCGTCATAATCGCGCCTTCATTCGCCGATATCTTTGCAAACAACTGCTTCAAGAATGGCATGTTGCCGATCGCCCTTTCGGAAGGTGAGGTGGCGCGGATCAGCGGCCGCGCGCAGTACGCAGAGGGTTACACGCTAACGGTCGATTTGGAACATCAGGAGATTACTGACGACGCGGGACTCTCGATAGATTTTTCAATTGGTGAGTTTCAACGCTACTGCTTAATTGAAGGTTTGGACGATATCGGTTTGACGCTGCGACACGAAGCTGACATCGAAGCTTACGAAACGCGCTGATCGATATCGAAGCAGATCCACTCAATTAGGGAAAAAGGAAAAAAGGTTAAGAGGGGAAAAGGGTTTTCCCTCTTCTCCTATTAACCCTTTCCCCTTTTTCCCTTTTCTATTTCTTCTCAATCACATCGATCTCACTATAAAAGGTGTTTCCCCAATCGTCACTTGTCTCGGTGACGTAACAGTCAAACATCAGATGACGATACCGTCCCAACGTTCCTGCCGACGAACTGATTCCTACCGCATACTGCCCACCGTCGGCGCCGTGAGTTGTCGATGTGTTTACTGACGCAATCAGCACCCACCCTACTGTTGTTGGATCAACACGACGGTTTGGATCTGCATTGAACTTAGGATCCGTCCCTTCGCTTCCGTAGAGTTTGTATACCTGTGGACCACGCGTGTTTGGATGCCAGGAATAACTATGCACCTGGGCCAGATCGATGACGCGGCCGAGGTCGAGGCGAAATCTTCCACCTGAAGTTCCGGCATTGAAGAAAAAGTTTGCCGCAGGCTCGTCACTGTCAGTCGGCAAAAGGCCATCTGTGACGGCCACAAGATCAGCGCCGTTGCCGTCAATCTCACCATCGATCAGAACCAGCTTCGCTTTCGCCGCCGCATCATCCTTAACAGGCGATGGCACTCTCTTAAACTTAAACTCCTGGTTAGCGATGTCATTCGCGTTATGATCGACGAGGATCGCGGTTTTATTGAAAGGGATCGCTAGGAGCGACATGGAAGCGAGCGATAGCGTTAGCAATAGTTTGATCATATTGTGTGTGTCCAACTTCAAAAACGCTGTGTCATGAAGTCAGTATCCCGACGCGTCGGGATAGCGGTGGGTGCGAAGCTCATTCGACGTTGATCCAATGGCGGCCCAACTTCGTACCCACCCGCTACCGCGAGGTGGTACTGACCGTGCCCCACATGATTGCATGCTTACTCCACTGCGAACCTAAACACGGTTGTCTCGCTGAATACATCACCAGGCTCGAGCACCGTTGTTGGAAAGTGCGGATGATTAGGTGAGTCGGGAAAGTGTTGTGTCTCCAGACAAAACCCCGAACGCTTTTCATAAACAACGCCGGCCTTACCTTTGATCGTGCCGTCAAAAAAGTTGCCGGAGTAGAACTGCACGCCCGGCTGAGTCGTGAAGACTTCAAGCGTGCGACCACTAACTGGTTCGAATACTGCTGCCGCTTGCCGCAATAGACCAGAAAAATCATTCAACACAAAGTTGTGGTCATAGCCGCCAGCGAAACTTAACTGCTCGTACTGGTCGTCGATGCGTGCGCCGATTCTCATTCGACTTCGGAAGTCCATCGGCGTTTCATTCACGTTGCGGATCTCTCCAGATGGAATGAGTTTCGGACCAATTGGCGTGAAAGCATCAGCATTTAGACTTAGCTCGTGATTGACAATCGTCCCCGCACCAGCCAGGTTGAAATAGGAGTGGTTCGTTAGATTGATGATAGTGGCTTTGTCTGCCACGGCACGGTAATCGATTCGCAATTCACGATCTTCAGACAGCGTGTAGGCGACATCCACTTCCAGATTGCCGGGATAGTATTCCTCGCCGTCTTTGCTGAAGTACTTGAGTCGCAAACCCGCTTTCCCATCTTCAACTATTTCACTTGCTTGCCAAACAACCTTATTGAATCCCCGAATCCCGCCGTGTAGATGATTTGGTCCATTGTTCTGAACCAACTGATAAGTTACATCATTCAGGCTGAACTTTCCTTCGGCGATTCGATTCGCGAAGCGTCCGATCAAAGCACCGAGGTAGCGTGGATTGTTGACGTATTCGGCGAGCGTTTCGTACCCGAGCACCACATCGCCCGGCTTGCCGTCTCGGTCGGGCACGACAATCGACGTGACGGCGCCACCATAGTTGGTGATACGCACTTCAATGCCATTGCCTTTGAGGGAATAAAGAAATGCCTCGTGACCTTCTGGTGTGGCGCCGAAGTG
>DATJKB010000004.1:0-4947 GCA_035491875.1 Pyrinomonadaceae bacterium
ACTTTGGACTTTGGACCTGGATTCCGAAGTTAAGCAAACAACCCCTCAACGTATTGCTGCGGGTCGAAGACTACGAGGTCGTCGACCTTTTCACCGATACCTGCATAGCGTATTGGCAGATTAAGCTCTTTTGCGATAGCCACAGCGATTCCGCCCTTCGCCGTGCCATCGAGTTTCGTCAGCACGATTCCGGTTACGCCTGCGACTTTCAAAAACTGACGTGCCTGTTCCAGCCCGTTCTGGCCGGTAACGGCATCAACAACCAGCAGCGTCTCATGTGGCGCGCCTTCAACTTCGCGAGCAGCGACGCGCTTCATCTTATCCAGTTCAGCCATCAAGTTCGACTTAGTATGAAGCCGACCGGCGGTATCGACAATTAAGACTTCTGAGCCGCGCGCCTTCGCTGCCTTCAGCGAATCGAACAAGACTGCGGCTGGATCAGTTCCCTGCTTTTGCTGAATCAGCGGCACACCTGTTCGTTCAGCCCAGATAGCAAGTTGATCAGATGCGGCAGCGCGGAACGTATCGGCTGCACAAATCAAAACATCATTCCCCTCGGCTTTTATCCGTTGGGCCAATTTACCAATCGTCGTTGTTTTCCCAACGCCGTTAACGCCCACGATCATCATCACGTAAGGAGCAACACTCTCTGGAACCGTGGTCTCTGAAGCGACTCCTTCGCGTTCCGAAGCGTGCAGAATATTCAGTAGTTCCTGCTTGATGGCCTGCTTGAGTGCATCAAGATCATTAATTTGTTTACGAGCAACTCCACGACGAACTGTTTCCAGAATCTCGAGCGTTGTTGGGACACCGATGTCTGCGGCAATCAACACTTCTTCTAACTTATCGAGCAGCTCGTCATCGATCTGTTTTCGTCCCGCGAAAACTGTATCGAGACGTTCAGAAAGCGATTCGCGCGTGGCTGAGACTGCGCGCCGGAATCGAGCGGAGAGTTCCTGTTCGAGCGCCGCCTCCTGCGCCTGCAACTCTTCCATCGAAAGGTTGAGTCCGAGAACGGAAGTCGCAAACGGCGATCGCGACCGGACAGGCTTTTCGCGTACAGGTTCAGAGGGTCTCTCTGGGACAACCGGCGCAATGTGCTGTCGTACGGATTCTTTCTCGACCGCAACCGGAGCTGGATCCGCGCCAGCTACTGGAGGAATCCATTCGACACGTGGTGGAGTCGGTTCACTGGGTTTAGTTGTTGACTCAATCTCGGCAGCAGGTTGCGCGTCCGGTGCCGGTTTCTCTTGCCTGGTAACCGGCTCATTAAGCCCTAACGTTACAAACTCATCCGCTTTTTTTCTCTTCCAGAATAATCCCATACGTGCTCAGAATCGCCTTGAATTCAACATTTCGGGTGAACGGCGATTAAAGCACAACAGCCGCGTCCCCACAAAAAGGACAGCGGCTGAGGGTACAGGCACTGGTTATAGTCGGCCCTGGATAACGCGCAGTTTATGCCACTGCAACAGGATCATTTCGCAGCCCGCCTTCGACAACTTCAAGCGGCGGAGCTGTCGTTGGCTTGCGCAACTTCACGGAACCGGGCTTTATCTGCCCTTCTCTGCAGGCAGACGCAAACGCCGCAACAACGTCAGGGTCGTAGCGCGTACCGATGAAACTTTCGATTCGCAGCAATGCGTCTTCAAACTGCATCGCCTTCTGATAGGGACGATCGGTAGTCATCGCATCGAACGTGTCTGCAACGGCGACGATCTTACCCATCAGTGGAATCTCTTCACCTTTTAGTCCTTGAGGATATCCGCGGCCATCGACCATCTCGTGATGCATATACATGCCCGGAAGAAACTCTTTCATGGCCGGAATCTGCGACATGATCTTGAAGCCCTTCTGTGGGTGCTTCTTCATGATTTCATATTCTTCATCGGTCAACGCGGCGGGCTTCTTGAGGATCTTGTCGTCGATTCCGATCTTGCCTACGTCGTGCAGCAACGCGCTGATTCTTATCTTTTCAACCTCGTCATCGGGCAGGTTCATACGTTGCGCGATGGCCACGGAGAAACGTGAAACTCTTTCCGAATGACCACGCGTATACGGATCCTTTCCGTCGATCGCTGCCGCCAAACCTTTAACGGTACCGATGAACAGTTCGCGATTCTCTTGCGCGGAGCGCTGCAGATCTTTAATGAAAGCTTCGATCTGGTCAGTCATCGCATTGAATGAGTTGCCGAGATCGCCAAGTTCAGTCCGACTGCTAACGTCGATGCGCTGCGAAAAGTCACCTGAGGAGATGCGGTGAGCAGCAGTGGCCAACTCGCGAACGGGTGTGGTTAGTTTCTTTGCAAAGAACACGCCGATGAGAATCGTTAGCAGTGCCGCGACCAAACTGATCCAGAGCGTTTGCCAACGCATGTCAGATACAGAAGCGAGTGCGGCTGATTCGTCTTGAATCGCGATAACTCCGAGGCGCGAATTCTTATCAAGTTGCGCTGTAGCGTACGAGCCCAACATTTCGATCGTTCGCCCATCACGTGTAGCTGTGAAAGGCGCGAGGGCTGACTGGACCTGTGCACCAGATTCCTGCCAATCCTGCACTACTTTCAGATCCGTCATTGGTTTCTCTGAGAACGCGACGCTCGGTTCTGGGTGAGCTACCGCACGTCCGTTTTGATCGACTACAAACACAACAGGCAAACCGGCGTTGAGTAATTCTCGCTCACTCTTCGAAGTCTGCTGCTGGACGGCGTCGAACACTTCTTGAAACGAAACGATTGCGACCACCGCCGCAACCACGTCCTGATTTTGCGTGCCGCCAAGTACAGGCTCGGCTATCGTTAGCGCCATCTCCTGGCCCGAGCGAATCAACTGAGGTCTACTAACAACCGCTCCACGTCCGCTCATGCGTGCCAGTACTTCGCTCACACGCTGATCGACTTCATCGAGTTTAATCACGTCTGGTTGAAACGCGCGATGCACACGTCCATTTACTGGTACCAACGCCAGGGCGATGAGGTTTGGATCTTCCTGAAGCGTTTTTTGTAACCGTGCGTCGTAACCCGAGTCGTCCAATTCCTGGATACCCCCGGCAATCTCGAAAGCTCGAGCCAGTCCCGTCACAACGTCACTGTAACGCTGCCCGTACAATTCAATTTGCCGGGCCTTATCCTGCACTAACTGGGCCTGGTAGCGGTTCTCAAGTGACCGCAATTCCTCTGCACTGCGGCCAGACAGCAGGACGCCCGCAAAGGCCAGCGGGAGTAAACCGACCAGCAGCAGCACACCTAGAAGGATATGCAATAGCCTAATTCGCTTAAGTTTTTCGAGCATTCAGGGAATCTGGGAGTAGAATCTCGGAGGTTGGACTGCGGTGAGCGCGCCGGCGATTGGGCACAACCCATTATTGTCGGAGCGTCTCGTAAGTGTCAACAGCTTTTGCTTAAGATCAACGATTTCGGGTTAGTCGCTGAGCTCGAGGGCCGGATTCCCCCATTTTCTCTCGACTTCCGTGGGCTGAAGGGCGTCTAAACCCTTGAGCGCCAATGTTTGATTGGGCGCAAACAATGTGGAAGCGAGTTGCCTCGTCCGCCACTGCATGGAAACGCTAACCAGCGACGAGAACATCGTAGAACGCGCTCTGACCGGCGATGCTGACGCCTTCGGCGAATTGGTGCGCCGCTGGGAGCGGCGTATTTTCGCGCTGGCTTACGGCATGCTCGGCCGCGAAGAAGACGCTCGCGATGCCACTCAGGAAACCTTCATTGCTGCGTTTCGAAATCTGCGTGGGTTTCGTGGCGAAGCAAAGGTTTCGTCGTGGTTGCACCGGATCGCCGTTAATCAGTGCATCACTCGCCAGCGACGCGCGAAGGTACGAAGCGAAACCGCGCTTGAAGACGAAGCGGAAAAGAACGCCGGCAGTTTTGCTGCTCCCACCACTTATTCACCAGCGGGAGTGGTTGAGAGCCGTCAGGTAACGCAGGCCGTGAGACGAGCCGTAAACAGTTTGCCTGTAGAACTTCGCCAGGTAATTGTGATGAAGGAATTCGAAGAACTGACATTCAAAGAGATCGCCGAAGCTCTCGACTTGCCTTTGAGCACAGTTAAGAGCCGTTTGTATACCGCTCTGAAACAACTACAAATGCGTTTGCAGAAATTCACGAGCGAAGCAGCCTGAAGGGGGCCGAACAGAGGTCCAATTAAAGACCAACTAAAGGCCATTAAAGGAATAGCCAGATGAACCACCGTGAAGACCTTAACACTTGCGACTTCCGAAACCATCTGATCTCAGTGCTCTACGGTGAAGCCACCGATCGTGAGGCGGCCGAGTTTCACATGCACATGCAAACCTGCACACAGTGTCAGGTTGAGGTGCGTGCATTCGGAGAAGTTCGCGAATCGATTGGATCATGGAAGTTTGAAGCGTTGTCCGGCGCAGTCGTTACGGAAGTCAATGTTCAGCCACGAACGCCGCGAACGAAGTCAGCAGTCGCAGCGTTGCGCGAATTCTTTGACCTGTCACCACTGTGGTTGAAAGGTGCGACTGCCTTGGCGACTGTTCTCTTCTGCGTGTTGGCGGTGCTGGCGTTAGCAAGATTCCAACAACCGTCACAAGTGACCGAGGTCAATCCCAAACCCAACGCAATCTATACCGAATGGGAGAAGAATCAGTTCGTACAGAAAGCGCTTGACCAACAAAAAGCGGAGTTCTTAGCGCGAACCGCGCCGGCTCCTGAGGCGATCAAAATAGCAGTTACACAATCAGAGAAGACGACGACTCGTCCAAACACGATTGCTAAGGCTCGTCGGCCGTTAACGAAATTGGAACGCGAACAGTTGGCCGCTGACCTGCGACTGCTGCAACGTCATGATGACGATATTGAGTTACTTTCTGAACCGATTAACCGGTAGTTGCTGAGGAAGGATTATGAGACTTAATACACCACCACTCCCCGCCGCGATTCTGTCATTCGTGATTACGATCGCGTG
>DATJKB010000005.1:0-11034 GCA_035491875.1 Pyrinomonadaceae bacterium
TCCGCTTCCGATCGCGCAACGACAATCCTAACCGCAGTCGATCCGCAAGCACGGCCACAGGATCTCGCGCGGCCTGGACACATCTTTCCATTGCGCGCGAAGAATGGCGGCGTGCTTGTTCGACCAGGACAAACTGAAGCAAGTGTCGATATGGCTCGTATCGCCGGGTTGTGTCCCGCTGGAGTTATCTGCGAAGTGATGAATGAAGACGGGACGATGGCTCGTCTGCCGCAACTAGAAGCTTTTGCCGCCGAACACAACCTTAAGATGATCACGGTGGCAGACCTGGTCAGATATCGCATCACAAAAGAGATGCTCGTTCGTCGCGTAGTGGAAACAAATCTCCCTACTGTCTATGGTCGCTTCAAAGCCCTCGCTTACGAGAACATCATCAACGGCGATGTGCATCTGGCGATGGTGATGGGCGAAGTCAAAGGTGACGATCCAGTTCTCGTGAGAGTGCATACTGAGAACGTGACGTGCGATATGTTTGGCTCGTTGATTGACGACACAGGTTTTCAGCTCCATGCCGCACTCGAAAAGATCGCGGGTGAAGGTCGCGGTGTAGTCCTTTATCTACGCCAGCGCGAACACAGCCTTGACCTCGTCAATCAGCTGCGCACCTACAAAGTCATGCAGGAGCGGCGACTGCCAAAGCACGAAGCGAGCCTCGAAACCGGTTACGGAATAGATCGAGATTATGGTGTGGGAGCCCAGATTCTTCACGATTTAGGTGTGCGGCACATTCTCCTGCTTTCGAATCATCCGCCAAAGGTAGCGGCTCTCGAGGGTTTTGAACTAACTGTGGTAGGCAACGTTCCCCTGGGCGAGAGAGCATCTTTAAAGGACGAGGATTCGACTGCTCGTATGTAATCCCCGATAGATGTCATCAGGAACTTGCGGTTGACTTGGACCACCCGACTGCACTTTCCAGTTTCGGTCTCTCCCTCTAGAATCGAATTCCCCAATGTATTAGGCGGCTCTCGACGCTGCCTGCGTTATCCGCTAAGGCTTGGTGAGGGCATTGCTACCCACCGCTGAATTACGGTTTGACGATTGAACTTGAACACGCTGGCCAGGGATGGCGGCGTGATACAAGTCTGCACGCTTCTTGTTTATGAGCACTGAGGAACCCATCGAAGGCCCAGGCGATCATCCGCCAGAGAAGAAGCCATCGCTCGCAAAGCGCTGGCGCTACTTTTCGCGTCGTCATGCCATCATCGCCGGCTTGATCCTGGGTGTTGGCGCGTTCGCAGTCTTGCTGCTCGCGTTTTTGCTATACCGTTTTGGCTACGTCGATCGTTACGTCGTTGGTCAGATTCAAGGTACGTTCGCCAACTACGGCATTCGCGCGGAAATCAAAGAGTTTCATGCGACGCTTCCGCCAGACACGGTCGAGATGTCAGGCATCGAGCTTTACGACGCTCAAACAGGCGAGAAGTTAGGCAAGATCGACAAACTGTCAGCCACGATCCGCATCGAGGATCTTTACGCTCTCAATCTCACTCGCAACATCAATCTGAAAGACTTAAAGATCGAAGGCTTCGAATTGTGGGTGACCTTCGACGCAGAGGGCCGCTCAAACTTTCGCAATATCCACATACCTGCGCCGGAACCTAATAAGCGCATCCTCTTCGCATATTCCACTGCACACGTTGAGGTGAAAAACGGAGTCGTGCATTACGGCGACGTGCGTCATGAGATTTCCGGTGAAGCGCGAAACCTGCAGGCGACAATTCAGCCTGATGATCCGAACGCTCCCGCAGAGAGTCGGATGAATCAAATTTCTTTCTCGTCCACTGACTCGACCTTCACTTACGACGGCAAGCTGATTAGCGACATCGATGTCAATGCAAAGGCTCGCGCGAATCAAACGAGAGCTGAGATTCAGGAACTGACCATCAAATCACCGGTGGGTGAAGCCCGATTGCAGGGCACCATGGACGACTGGCGGGCCCTGCGCTATCAAATGACTGTTACCTCTTCAGTCGACCTCACGCAGATTTCAAATACGTTTGAGACGAGCACAGCGCTGCGAGGCACAGGAGATTTTTCCGGCACCGTAACCGGCGAGGGCGACAAGTTTAAAGTTGAAGGAGCAATCAAGTCAGACGCCCTGGCGGCAGACGGCGTGAGACTCCAGGGACTCAACGTAAACGGGAGCGGCAACGTCCAGGGAAAAAACTACGAAATCAACGGGCGAGCTGTGGCGGCATTGCTGAATGCGGGCGATTTTCGGCTCGACACAGTGCAGATTGTCGGGAAGGTGATGGGCACCGGCACTGACTTCCGTTGGGTCGGTGAACTGCGAGCAGTGGCAGAGCGAAGCTACGGAACAACAATCACGGGATTGATCCTGCGCGACGCGCGCGCCGAGATGAAGGAAGGTGTTTTGACGGCGTCGTCGAGCCAATTCGCCGCAAACGGTTTAGTAGCGTCCGGCGCGCGTGTGAATGGCATCACCGCCTCGGACTTGAGAGTCCGCCGTCAGGACAACGTTACCGTTGCAAGCGTCGCCAGCGTTAAAGCGGGCAATATCACCGCTTCCGGCTCTCAGGTTAAAGGTGTAACAGCAAACAAAGTCGACATCGTCGATAAAGACGGAGTCACCAACGTCACGGTTAACAACGTTCAGGTGGGCGAGACAGTCGCCTCGGAGGTAACAGTAGGCAGCCTGAACATCGCCGGAGTGCGCTTGTCTGTCCGCAATCGCCGCATCGAAGGTTCAACTGCCGACATCGATGCGGGCACGGTCAAGTTGGCTGATGGTCAGGCGGAGAAAGTGAAGCTGACGAAGCCGGTCTTCGTTGTCGAACCTTCAGGAAGTTATCGGGCGTCAGCCGACCTGAGTATTGGAGGCGGAGTGCTGGGCCAGGTTCCACTGGGCCAGGTGAACGCAAAAGTCGTCGCTACAAATCGCGATATTCAGCTGAACGACTTCACCGCGGATGTTTTCAGAGGCAGAGCAACGGGCAACGCTCGAATTGCGATTGCCCGAAACGGTTCATCTCAAGTCGTTGCACAGTTCACTGATCTCGATATCGCTGGTCCATTGACGGCCATCGCCGGTAGTCCCGTTCCACTAACAGGCCGCGCCAGTGGCCGAGTCGATCTCGTTTTCCCAGGAACAAACTTCAAACTCGCTTCCGGAACTCTTTCAACGAACGTCGCTGCTCAAGCCGGAGACGCAGGCGGAGATCGTATTCCTATAACTGGTCAAGTCGCTGTTCGGGCAAACCGAGGGGTGTTTGATATCGAGCAAATGAATCTTCAAACACCGGCGACAACGCTAAAGGCAACTGGACAGTTTTCGTTCGAGAGTGACTCAAATCTGCAGGTCGATCTAAATTCGACCGCCGCCAGCGAACTGCAAACCGTTTTGATCTCTACGGGATTGTTGGGTGATCTCGATACGCAATTGGAAACCTATGAAATCGAGTTAGCCGGACAACTCGCCTTCAACGGTACTGTCCGCGGAAAACTAAGTTCACCGGATCTCAATGGTCGCTTCTCGCTTGGCACGTTGTTGATGAACGGACAGGACGTAGGTTCGGTTTCGGCTACTATTGCAATGAACTCCGCCGAAATGCGCATCACTGACGGCCGGCTAACGGAACGAGATGGAGGTGGGGTGCAGTTCGCTCTGACCGCTCCTCGCACTGGTGAGAACAACACATCTCTCGAGGCGACGCTCGACAAAGTAAATGCCGCGACGATACTGGCGGCTCTACAAACCACCGGTCAAGGTCCACCGGGAGCTCTTGTTGACACTCAGTCAGACGTTTCAGGCCAGGTAAAGGTAACAGGCATACCGGGCGCGATGAGTGGTACCGCCGATCTGCGCTTTGGTCCAGGCCGGTTAGCAGGTGAACCACTCGAGAGTTTGGTCGCGCGCGCCACATTTAGTGGCTCGGTTGTAAATGTCGAAACCGTCGATGCACGTCTTAGCGCAGGACGTGTGGTTGGCAGTGGAAACTACAACACGACCACTAAGATGTTCGATTTTCAGGGAAGGGCAGAAGGGGTCAACCTCGCGCGGCTCGGTTCTTTAGCAAACAGGCCGGGCATGCCGGCAATCACAGGAACAGCAGACTTCACCGCACACGTAAGCGGCAACGCTACCGGGGATTTTAGCTCCTATCAGATCACGCTCGACGGCCGCGCGAGTAATGTCACCATCAATGGACGTCCTGCGGGCGACGTCACTCTCGTCGGCAGAACCGAGAATCAATTACTTAACGTCACATTAACGAGTGGTTTGCTCGGTTCACCGCAGATCGTCTCTGCCCAGGTGAACCTCGCCGGAGAACGTTTGCCGGCGAAGATCGAAACGACGCTCACGAATGCGGATTTAACAAATCTCTTCCGAATTCTTTTGCCCGACGCTCGTGTCACGGTTTCAGGTCGTGCCAACGGAACGCTACAAGTTGCAGGCGATCTGTTAGACGACGATGGCTATCTGTCGCTGGGCGGCTTGACAGGAAGTGCTTCGTTCTCCGAATTAAGTTTCGGCGTTGAAGACATTCAGCTGACCGCTACTTCTCCATTGGTCGTTCGCTTCACTCCGGGCGAAATCGCTTTCGACAATGCGCGTTTCACGGGACCTGGAACAAACATCGTACTGAACGGCACAGTCGCGACAGCTCCAGAACACTCGTCGAATCTGAATGTAAACGGCACTTTGAATCTTCGCGTTCTCAATGGCGTCTCGCCCGATTTCTTCTCTTCGGGTATTGCCGACGTTGCAGTTCGAATCAACGGTACGTACGGACAACCGCGTGTGGTTGGCACGGCTTCGCTCGAGAATGCAGCCGTCTCACTGTTGGTTGGTAATGAACGATTGACCATTAACAACGTGAAGACGTTGCTTCGGTTCACAGCTAACCAGGTGCAGATCGACACGTTCGATGGCCTGCTCGGAGGCGGACATGTAACCGCTTCAGGCGGCGCGTTGTTGGAAGGATTCACGGTTGCGCGTTTTGTGCTGAATCTACATGGCCAGAATGTAACCGTGCCGTTCCCCGAAGACTTTAGTTCGACGGTGGATGCCGACATTGAAGTCCGCGGTTCTCAGCGTGAACAACTTATCAGTGGCCTGGTGAATCTGCGACGCACGGAATACACCCAGGACATTGAGTTAGCCGACATCATTAATGTCCGCCGGGAGTCGATTGAAGAAGGCCAGGTTGATTTGTCGTCGGCAGTGTTTAGCGATCTAAAAGTAGAAGGCCGGAACGCGCTCGTGGTCAGAAACAATCTCGCTGATTTGGTTGGCTCAGTTTCTTTGAGTCTTGATGGACCAGTACGTGATCCGATTATCGCGGGAAGAATTACGGCGACCAGCGGCACGCTCAATTTCAGAAATGATCGATACGAGATTACGCGTGCGCTGTTGGATCTTCCGCCATCACGAAATGCCGATCCAATCCTGAACGTCCAGGGCGAGTCGACGATTCGCGGTTATCGCGTAATCGTTAGTTTGACTGGTCCATTGTCGCAGCCCCAGGCAGCGGTCCGATCTGAACCGGCTTTGCCGCAGGAAGACGTCGTCTCTCTGATCACAACCGGGCAATTAGCCGGAGGCGATACCAGCAACTCGGTGCTTTCGCAATCGGGTTTGGGCACAGCGACAAGTTTGCTGACTGACGCACTGATCAATGCGCCGGCGTCGCGGGCCACTAACAAACTGTTCGGCTTAACGCGATTTGAAATCAGTCCGATTATTGGCGGGCGCAGCGGAACGACACCCGCTGCTCGGCTTACTTTGGGCCGCCGGATTAGCAAGGAGGTGACGGTTACTTATTCAACCAATGTTACTTCTGATCCAAATCAGATCTTGGCGCTCGAATACCGCGTTTCGGATCGCCTTTCGTTTGTCGCGCAGTATGAACAGGGTTCGACCAAACGTTTGAGTTCGCGCAGCAACGTTTTCAACTTTGAGATTCGCTTTAGGAAGCGATTTTGAGCACAGGGTGGTAAGGAATTGTTGTCCAGAGCGCTGGAACTAGAGAGCCCCATGCAGAATCTTGTTATCGCGAACACGAACGCGCGAGGTCTGCGTTTCTTCTCCCGGCTCGTCGTCCGAGTGCTCTGTGTCCTGCTTCTTTCACTTTTCCTTCTCGACATCACGCATGCGTCAGCATCAGACGTTCGCATGGAAGATTACGAAGGCCGTTTGATAACGGCGATCGAACTTACCTTTGAAGGAACAGCTCCAGACAAAGCAGACCAGGCCGAGCTGATCTCTCTCCTGAAGGTTGCAGCCAACACCGAATTCTCCGCCGTACGCGTCCGCGATTCACTCCAGGCCCTCTTTGACTCAGGTCGCGTCGCCAATGCGCGCGTGGAAGTTACCGACGAAGGTCCGACGCGGTCTTCTCCAATCAAACTTCGCTTTGTTGTACGGCGACAGATTTTAATCGCGGATGTGCGAATTGAAATGGGCGCTGTCACTGGTTCGCCGATCTCAACGGACGAGATTCGCGCGAGGTTGAATCTCGTTCATCCTGGTACGAGGTTGTCGAAGCAGGTGATTCTGCGAAACGCCGACGAGATCCAGGTTTACCTGCGCGACCGTGGTTACTTTCAAGCGACCGTCGAACCAGAGGAGCAGCTAGACGTTTCGGGAACGCGGGCAACTGTCACTTATCGAATCAACCCTGGCGAACAGGCGCTGGTGTCAGGGTTCACCATTGATATTCCTGGTTTTGATCCAACAACGATCCGATCGAGTCTCACTTTGCAACCCAACGCTCCTTTCACTCGCGACGCGCTCGCCTCTGATGTCTCCCGTGTTCGCGATGCGATTCTTGCCCAGGGCTATTTGGCGCCAGTGTTGGAAGACCCGCGCACACCACGTGATCCGGAGCACAACACGATTTCAATTCTTTTGAAGGGGACAAAAGGACCGAAGGTTAGCGTTGCTGTTTCAGGTTACGAACTTAGTGCAAAGACGCAGCGAGAGTTGTTGCCGGTGCTACGTGAAGGGAATATCGATTTTTCGGCGATCGTCGAAGGCGCGCGCAGGATTCGCAATCGTCTTCAGGAGGATGGCTACTTTTTTGCTGACGTCATTCCGGTGTGTACCGTTGCCAATGCACCAGCAGACCTTGGTCCAAACAACTCTGAAGAAACCTGCCAAAACCTGACGCCTGCTTCGGTTAGCGATCGTGCGGTCACGATTAGTTATCAAGTCGAAAAAGGCAGGCGATTCAAGCTTACTGATATACGGATCACTGGCACGAATAAGTTGACTGTCGCGGACATCGAAAACGAACTGAAAACTCAGAAGGCCTCGGCGATCGGGCTTATTCCATATTTAGGATACGGCCGAGGCTTCACCAGCGTCACCCTGCTTGAACAGGATCGTCGCACTGTAGAGGGGTTCATGCGTGACCTCGGCTACAGGCGCGCGAGCGTCGAAGTACTTCAGGGTGTAACGATCGACGGCGAGAACTTGATCATCACGTTCAACGTTACGGAGGGGCCACTGACACGGGTTGCCGGCGTGGAAGTTAGAGGCAACCGGATCTTCACAGACAAGCAGCTGCGCGATGAATTGCACACAGTTATCGATGGCCCATATTCGCGATCCGGGGCGCGATTTGATAGCGATCGACTTGTTTCGCTTTATGCTCGACAGGGATATCCAAACACGCGTTTGGAATTCTCTGTGATCGATCTTCCGAAGAAGGGCGACGATGAGCAAGTTCGCATCGTCTACACCTTAGTGAACGAGAGCGAAAAAGTTTTCATTAACCGGATCATCATTAATGGTGTGACTGGGAGTGCTGGAACGCAGGAGAAGAAACGGCGGGCGATTCTCCGCGCTATTCCGCTGGCCGAAGGCGATCCATTGCGAGCCGATCGAATCTCTGAAGCCGAACGAGAGCTTTATCTGACAGACGCGTACCGTCAGGTAATCATTCGTCGCGAACAGGCCGGGGAAACCGCTTCGGGTTTCAAACGCGAAGACATCATCATCGATGTTGAAGAGAAGAAGCCGCGGGTCATGGATTACGGCGGTGGTTATTCCACTGACGCCGGCGCGTTGGGCTTGTTCGAAATCAGCAATGTGAACTTGATGAACAAACTTCGCCAGGGTGCGATGCGTTTTCGAGCGAGCAACCGGCAGCAACTCGTTCGGCTTGAGTATTTCGATCCGCGTTGGATGAGATACAGGAAGACGGAGTTTGCGCCCTTGGGCATCACAGTCGAATACAACCGCGATTCGACAGTCACACGGTTCTTCCGATCGGCGATTGATGAAGGAACGAATGGGATCGTGCAGCGGCTCGACGAAGATGGAAACCCGATTAATGATTTTGGAGTACCTGTCGATGAGCCGACTATTAACCGGTTTACGGTCACGCTTGAGACTCAACGTGTGTTGAATCGGAAATCACGTACGATCGTTTTTGCGCGCTATGCCTATGAAGACGTTCGTTTGTTCAACCTGGAGAGTCTGGTTGTAAAACCAATACTGCTACCGGATAAAGCAATTCGTCTTTCCCGAATTGGCGGATCGTTAGTGCGAGACACGCGAGAACGTTGCGAACGTAGTTTTCCTGGTAATCGACGGATTGCTGAAGGTGAAACAGTTGGGGCGCCGGGTGAGACCTGTCGTTACAATCAAGTTGACGCAACTCGAGGTGACTTCTTTACTTTCGATTATGCGCTGGCGTTGCGGCAGCTAGGCGGCAACATTTCCTTCAATCGTGTTCAGGCGGTTTACCGACGATACTACAAGGTGAACCAACTGCGCGGAACGGTCTTCGCTGGAAACTTCACACTCGGACTGGCAAATCTCTTCAACCCGCGAGATCGCGACGACAATGGTCGAATCGATGAAGTGGATCTGACGTTACCTATTAGTGAACGTTTCTTTTCAGGTGGATCCACCACGCTGAGAGGTTTCAGGTTCGATGAAGCCGGTCCACGCGAGGTACTAATTCCGCAAGGTCCATTCCGTGATCAGGACGGCGAAGTTGTTTTCTTAAATCCATTCACGGTCCCAACGGGCGGTAATGCTTTAGCAGTAGTCAATCTCGAAGCCCGCATTCCGTTATCAAAGTCGTTTCAGATCGTTCCCTTCTACGATGGAGGCAACGTATTTAGACGGGTCGGCGATTTGTTTGGCAAAAAGGATCCTAATCCTGTGCCACCGAGCGATGTGCTCGCATTCATCAAACAGGAGAACTTGCGTGCGCATTGGACCAGCACATTTGGCATCGGGTTAAGGTTTCAGACGCCGCTCGGTGGCGCGCTCGCAATTGACTACGGAGTATTAGTGAATCCACCGGAATTCCTGATCCCGCAACGTGGGCCAACGAATGGTTTTGATGGAGTACCGGCAATCTTCAGACTTAATCGTGGACGTTTGCATTTCAGATTGAGCCAGACGTTCTAAGGAGTATCCAGATGACACAGGTTACACAGACAGGTGCAGGAGCAGGCGGCAGGGGCAGCCAGCGGGCACAGTACTGCGAGAGGAGCAGTCAGCGCAGAAAGCACCGCCTTTCCTGCTCCTGCGTGCTGCTCCTGCTCCTGTCCTTTGTGATCTGTGGACCTGCTTCAGCTCAGAAGGTTGTCGACAAGATGGTTGCGACGGTGAACGCCGGAGTTAAGACCGACTTGATCACTTACTCTGATCTCCTTTGGCAGCTTGCACTGCAACCAGATACGCCGCTCGATAATCCTCGTTCGGAAGACCTTAACAAAGCCCTTCGCTTGCTGATCGATCAGCGCCTGATACTTCAGGAAGCCGAAAAACTGCCGGCTATCGCTCCGACCGCCAGGGAAGTCACTGACGCACGTGACGAACTCGCGCGCTACTTTGCGTCTGCTGGAGAGTTTCAGCAGCGGCTGTTGAAGGTCGGGTTGACGAGTGAAAAACTAGACGAAATCATTGAGCAGCGTTTGAAGATGGAAAGGTATCTTAGTTTTAGGTTTCAGAACTTCGTGGTGGTAACCCAGAAGGAGATTGCTGATTACTACAAGGATGTGTACGTGCCAAGGTTTCGCACCCGCTTTCCGGGACGGCTGGTGCCGACGCTTGAAGAAGCGCGAGCAGAGATCGAAACCCAGCTGTCTGAAGCCAAGATAGAGTCAGACACAGACGCGTTTCTCGACACTGCACGAGAACGAGCGGAGATAATTATTTTGAATCCTGTGTGATCGGGCTAAGAGCATAGAGCTTAGGGCGAAGAGCTAAGAGCTTTGTGCTTGCGCTCAATCTCGTGTCAAACAGTCAGTACCGACAGGCCGTAGCGTCGGGTCTGCTGGATCGTGACATGTATGCCGTAAGACAAAACCCGACGCTACCGCGTGTCGGTACTGACTGTTTGCCACTGAAATTGAGTGAGCGCAACAGCAAGAACAAAGTACAACGAACAACGTACAAAGAGTTACATGCCAACCCGCCCAACAATCGGTCTCGCCCTCTCCGGTGGCGCTGCCCGCGGGCTCGCGCACATCGGCGTCTTGCGCGCGCTCGCCGAGAACAACATTCCCGTTGATTACATTGCCGGTACTTCGGCTGGTTCGCTTGTCGGGGGTGCCTGGGCCGCGGGAATGCCGCTTGATGAGATTGAAGACATTGGAATTAAAATCCGATGGCGTGACGTTGGACGCATGACCATGTCGCGCCTCGGGGTGCAAAGTAACGCGCGCCTGGAAGACTACCTGCGGTCAATGCTGCCGATTGCGCGGTTCGAGGATCTGCTCATTCCATTCGCCGTTGTCGCGACTGATCTGCATTCAGGTCAACCAGTAGTAATGCGCGACCGCGGGGACGTCCCATTTGCGATTCGCGCCAGCTGCGCCATCCCCGGTTTGTACATTCCAGTTACTGATGAATCTGGACGGCAGCTCGTGGATGGTGGATTAGTTGCTGTGATTCCATCCTCGGCTTGCCGTTCACTCGGCGCTGAAATCGTCATTGCAGTTGATGTCAACGCCGAGGGCGCAACCTTCATTGGACCAGCGCAGTCAATAATCGGTGTGGTTCTCCAATCAATGCTGGTGGTCCAAAGA
>DATJKB010000006.1:0-7266 GCA_035491875.1 Pyrinomonadaceae bacterium
ACGCGAATCACAATCGCTTTGATCGACTTGTCAGCCGCGGCGTCGGTAACAGCGCGCGACAACGTGTCGGATCCAATCGACTGACCGCCGGAGGGACTATTCTCGGATCTTCCAGATCCAATTTCTCCACTCGCGTAGATCACAGCGATCCGCTCGCCTTCATTCAGCCCAAGACTTTCGGGCGAAACATCGCGATACTCCGCTCGAACGGGAGTGAACGTGTCGGTTTCTTTGTAACCTAGCGTCGTTTTAATTTGCTTCTCGACTTCGTCGTGATAAGCGACTTCATCGATTAAGCCATTGGCCTTGGCCTGGTTGCCGTTGTAAGGCGCGTTGTCGATTAGTGCTTTGATTTCCTCGGGCGTTTTGTGTCTGGCTTCGGCGATCGTTTGCACATATCGATTGAATAGATCATCAAGCAACGAATTGATGTATTCGCGATGAGCGTCGGTCATCTCCTTTTGCGTGAACATGTCGCCGGCGCTTTTGTATTTTCCGATTTGGTAAATGTCAGGATAGACACCCAGCTTGTCGAGTGAGCCGCGGAAGAACATCACGTCAGCGGCGAGACCGTTGATGAATAACTCTCCGGGCGGTGGAACGTAAATCTTGTCGCAGGCGGTTGCGATGTAGTACTCCTTGTTCAAACCCAATTCTATAAATGCATAGACCGGTTTACCCGATGTGCGAAAGTCTTTGATGGCGTCGCGAATTTCTTCCGCCTTGCCCCAGCCAGCTCCTGACATGTCGATGTCTAAAAGAACCGCCTTAATTCGTTTGTCGACTTTCGCCTTCTTAAACTGCATGACCAGCCCAGTCAGAGACTGATCCGGTCCGCCGAAAAATCTTTTGAAAGGATCGTCCGGACTGTAGTCGGGCAGAGCGCCGGCGACTCTCAGCGCGAGCAGGCTGTTGTCGCGAATTGTCGGCTCGCCTTTGCGGAAAGTCGCGAAGATTATCGCGATTCCCAGCAGCACCACAAAAACCACAACGGCGAAAATTCCACCAAGTATTAGAAGAGTCTTTTTTGTTCCTGACATTGCCATGATTCTCGTACCTTAAATGTTTCTAGAATAGCGGGATTTACGGGGACTCACTGCCAGATGTAGTTACGCAGCCCATCGCCAAAATGTTTTGGAAGTCGCCCCTCAGGGCGGCTTTCGTGGGAGTTAGTGCTGGGTCCTTGTTAAGTGCGGACGATCCACCCTCCACCGACGACTTCATTGTCTCGATAGAAAACAGTTGCCTGCCCGGGTGTGATCGCTCGTTGAGGTTCATCGAACACTACTCGAACTCTCTGATTTGGAAGCGTAGTAATCGTCGCTGGCGCTGCGTTGTGACGGTAGCGAACGCGAACATCTGCACGCACCGGTTCAGCCGGCACTCCGATCGAAATCCAATTTACACCAACCGCCGTGAACTCTGAGCTTAGTAATTCGGCCTGGGAGCCGACGGTCACTCGATTCGTATTAGCCTCGACTGAGATTACGTAAAGCGGTCGCTCATCCGCGATGCCAATACCACGACGTTGTCCAATCGTGTACCGGTGGATCCCGCCGTGAGTTCCGATACGTCGCCCGGTTGTATCAACGATTTCGCCGTCGCCGGGAAGACGGTCTAAAGAATCCTCGGCTTCAAGATATCGATCGATAAAGCCCGCATAGTCGCCATCAGGAACAAAACAGATTTCCTGCGACTCTTTCTTATCGGCGATCGCAAGACCGTGACTGCGCGCCGCATCGCGTGCTTCGGGCTTTGACATCTCACCCAGTGGAAACAGTGCGCGCGACAGTTGATCTTGTGTGAGTTCCCAAAGGAAGTACGACTGATCCTTCTGCTCATTGAGACCGCGCAGAAGTGTGTGACGATTCGTAGCCGCGTCGAATCTGACTCTTGCGTAGTGACCCGTCGCGACTTTTTCGCAGCCGAGACTTTGAGCGAGACGATCAAGCGAGGCAAACTTCAAACGACTGTTGCACGAGACGCAGGGAATCGGTGTCTCTCCACTTAAGTAACTGGTGACAAACGGCTGGACCACGTCGCGTTCGAAATCCTGTTCGAGGTTTAAGACATAGAACGGAAAATCTAATTCCTCGGCCACGCGACGAGCATCGTAGACGTCGTCGAGAGAACAACAGCGAGACGGAAGCGGTTCGCCGTTTTCGTCCACGTTGATTCCCCGCCGCTGATCCCACAACTGCATCGTAAAGCCGACCAAATCGTGGCCCTGGTCTTTCAGAATCGCCGCCGCGGCTGACGAATCCACTCCACCACTCATTGCTACTGCTATCTTCATGTTATTCCCGATTGCCGAGTTAAGATTCCTGGTTGATCTTCAACTCTCTGCGTAACCTCGGCGTCCTCTGCGACTCGGCGGTTATGTTGGTTGAACTTTACCGCAGAGGCGCAGAGAACGCCGAGTTGCGCAGAGAGTTGAACTTCAAAGTGAAACACTACCCGATTTAAAGGTCGTTTGGTGCCCTTTCTGAGCGAATGTTAAGATGCCGCTTTCTGTCAGAGAAGGCGGTCCCTTCGCAAACAAGTAAGGATACCGCAAATGACTTCGAACGTCAGGTCAGCTTGAATCTTAGCCATGTCTCAATACGAAATCGAGAGTCAGTGGATAACACCAGACGGGATTCCGGGCGTTGCGTTTCGGTTTGGCGACATTGTGCGACTTAAGAACTCCGAGTTTGGCGACCAAGAATTTGTTGTAATTGCCCTGGTGTCGCTTAGCCCGAAACCTATGTTTGGAGTTACCAGACTTCCTGACGAAAAGTACGTTACGGCAACGCAAGAAGAGCTCGAATCGACCGGAAAAAGCACAGGTCGTAAGCTGGTAATCAAGAAGCCGGGTGAGAAACCGTCAAAAAATGTCTGAACAAGCCATAGAAGAGTTTCGAGTCGCGCACGAACCTTATTACCTTCCGGTTTCGAGGGAGGTCGAATTGTTCGAAGCGGCGCACACATCCCACTTACCTGTCATCCTTAAAGGACCGACCGGCTGCGGTAAAACTCGCTTTGTCGAATACATGGCCTGGCGTCTCGAGCGACCGCTCATCACGGTAGCCTGTCATGAAGATCTCTCTTCCACAGATCTCGTTGGCAGATTCTTGCTCGAAGGACAAGAAACGATTTGGCACGACGGTCCACTCACTTCCGCCGTACGCAACGGAGCGATCTGTTATCTCGACGAGGTTGTTGAGGCTCGAAAAGACACGGTCGTGATCATCCACCCGCTGACAGATCATCGTCGGCGATTGCCGATCGAAAAGCGCGGCACGATTCTCGACGCGCCACCCGATTTCATGCTGGTTGTTTCCTACAATCCCGGTTATCAGTCAATCCTCAAAGATCTAAAGCAGTCGACCCGGCAACGTTTCGTCGCGATTGAGTTCGATTATCCGCCACCAGAGCTGGAAGCAGAGATTGTTGCCCGCGAAGGCGGCGTTGACGAAGGAACCGCTCGCGACCTGGTGTTAATTGGTCAGAAGGTCAGAAATTTGCGCGGGCACGGTTTGGAAGAAGGAGTCTCAACCCGCCTGCTGATCTATGCTGCTCAGCTAATTGCGCTGGGCATTCCGCCAGTCGATGCCGCTGACGTCGCGATGTGCTCACCGATAACAGACGATCGCGAACTCCAACGCAGCATCCGCGAAATCATCACGACCGTGATTTGAGACAGATAGGAGGCCGCAGATTTCCGCAGACAAAAACAGATCAGAAACAAAAGAAACAAGAAGGAGTTTTTCCTCCGCTTCTTCTTATCCGTGTTTATCTGCGTAGATCTGCGGCCTCGTTGTACCCATGCCAGACAAGCCAGACGATGTCACTCCGGGACAGGTAACCGACTCAGACGATTCCCATCAATCCGCCGAGCGGCAGTCGTTTCTTGAACTCACTCGCAGCCTCGCCAGCTTGCCGTTAGACCAAGCCGCGGCGGCTCTGGAAACAAGCGCCGCCATTGCGTCAATCTCTTTGCGAGCAGGGATCGAGTTTCTTCGCGCCGCACCTGCAGCAGCAACTATCTTACAACCTGCAAATTTACGATCGTGGGGCGAGTTGGGCCGCCGGCTCGCTATGTCTGACTTCGACACGGCTTCTAATTTCTTCGCCGAGGGTGTCGAGAGTTTGCGTCCGCTCTCCACTGAGATTCAATCAGCATTATTCGCGCTGTCTACTCGACAGATGACGCTCTCAACGTCTGTTGGTCGGGCGACTTTGCAGCGCGCGCCAATGCTCGCGAAAGAGATCGGCGACGATGCATTATTCAAATCAATCCTGGAAGTCGCCACTGAGATCGCCAAACGCTCCGCCAAACACAGCGCAGAGTTTCTCGGCTCAAGCACTGAAGTTTCGGCGGCACTCACACACGACCCTCAGCTGACTCAAAAGGCACTGGCTCTCGCTGAAGCCTTTGCGACTCGCGCCGGTGGAATTGCCGCTGATGCCTGGGGTGCGATACCAGCGGCAACTGAAGATCTGAATAAAGAAGACGCGGCACGCCTACTCGACCGTGCCCACGATTTTCTCGAGCGCGGTGGCGGTGCCGCCCTGCACGTGCTTGTCGCCGGCGGGGAGATCCTTCGCCGCGCTCCTGAGATCTTCGACGATTGGGTTGATCTACTTTGGGTTGTCGCAGCGCATGGAAACGCGAGCCTCGTTGCGTTTGTTCGCAGCAGTCCTCGCTTTATTCGACTGCTGAACACCGAAGCAGATCGACCACGAGCAATCGAGTTGTCACGACGTGTACTCGTGTTGACGAAAGAGATTGCTGCGATCGATGGCGAAGCAGCATTAGCATGTTTTCGATCAAGCAGTCAGGCGCTGAAGAATGTTTCCATTGATCAGTTTGAAGCGTGGGCCCGTCGTGGTCTAAGTTCAAATCGTGTCGACACCCGAGCGCGTCGTAGTTATTTTTCGCTCGAAACGCGTGGGAGTTATGAAGCATTGCACAGCGGAAGCAGCGGACTAGCGCTTGATTCAGTTCAGCACCTGCTTCGTCTTTACGTCGAAGCGTTAACCGGGCGTGAAGTTGAAGTCGCGCCACTGGCAGCGGTGCCAAGCGAATCTCGCATTGGCGATGGCCGCACGATCCACCTGCCGTCACTGGTTAATGAGTTCGGCGATGACGATCTCGATTTCCGACTCTATAAAGTTTTATCCGCACATGCTGCCGGTCAAATCGAATTTGGCACGCACGACTCCGCTCAGCCGCAACTGCACGCTGCCCACCGCGCAATCGCAGAAAAGTACAGTCCCGAAAACATAAACGCGCTGGATGCGTTTGCGATTGCAGACGAAGCACTCGACGAAAATCTAGGTGCGTCAGCTGAGCAAAAACACGCGCAGGACGAGCTTGCGAGTCTTAGCTATCTCACCGTTCTGGCGCTATTTCCTGTTCGCTCACTAGCTCGTCGCATCTTCAGCACTCTGGAAAACGGCCGCATTGATCGCCGACTGAGACGGAAGTATCGAGGACTTGCTCGCGATCTCGATCTCATTCGCGATCACCTCCGCACTGGCCGGCCGCGAATCGCAGAGCTTCCGGCGTCGCTTGTACCGTTCGAACTGTTGTTTCAAATCACGCTGCTGGGTGGAGCGGTCGAAGATGCGCGCCAGTATTACAGCCAAATAGTTTCTGAGCTGGAAACCATCGTGGTTGATTATCTTTCGAATCCGCGAGCAACAGTGGCGGACAGCCTGATGGCGACAAGTCGCGTGTACGACATGTTTCAGTCAGCAGCTACCGACGATTCAATGCAGCAAATCGAAACGCCGGAAGACGAATCAGAACGCAACGAAGAAGATTCGGCTGCAACTGAGAGGCTGAAACAGCGCCAGACGCAACGGACCCCGGAACGACGCGATGCCCGTGAACTCTTCAACGCCTGGAACGATCCGGCTGAGGGTGATCCCGATGAGTTATCGGGCGCTGAAGCCTGGTCAGAAGCAGAAAGTCCGGAACAGACCCTTGCGGAAGGCGAAGTCGCATACAACTACGACGAATGGGATCGTGAGTTGACCGATCACCGTCTGGGCTGGTGCCGCGTGGTCGAGAAGCGCGTTAAGCACGGCGACCGCGCTTTCGTGGACCAAACTCGGGAGCGGCACAAGGGTGTCATCTCCTCGATTCGTCATCAGTTCCAACTGATGAAGCCGGAGAACCTGATCAGAGTCACAAATGAGGTTGACGGAGAGGAATTCGATCTCAACGCCGTAATCGACTACGTCATCGATCGTCGCGCTGATGGTCACCAGTCTGAACGAATCTACACGAAACGCTTACGACGGAGACGCGATGTTGCGGTTTCGTTCCTGCTGGACCAGTCGTCATCGACCGCGCGAACCATCGGCCGTCATCCGCTGCAACCATACACGCGTCCTGGCCGTCGCATCATAGAGATCGAAAAAGAAGGCTTGGTGCTAATGAGCGAAGCGCTCGAAGCAGTCGGCGATGTTTATTCAATCAACGGCTTCACCTCTGAAGGCCGTCGCAACGTGAAGTTTTATGTCGTGAAGGATTTTGACGAGAAGTATTCAGACGATGTGAAGCGGCGTATTGGCGGGATCAACTATCAGAACAACACGCGGCTCGGCGCGGCGATTCGTCATGCAACTGCGCGCCTGGCAAAACAAGATGCACGAACGCGTCTACTGATTGTTCTTTCGGATGGGCGGCCGTACGACCATGATTACGGCGACGCACGGTACGCGCGCGAAGACACGCGCGAAGCATTGCGACAAGCAAAGATCGAAGGCATCACGCCGTTCTGCATAACAATCGACCGCGAATCGGAAGCTGAGCTGAAGGATCTCTATGGTGAGATCGGCTACACGATTATTGATGATGTGTTGTCGCTACCGGAGCGCTTGCCGGGTATCTACCGCCGCCTAACGACCTAAAAGAACTAGCCGCAGATTAACGCAGATAACACAGATCAGAAATAGGCAATCGAATTGCTGCCCTATTTTGTTTCTTTATTTCTGATCTGTGCTATCTGCGTTAATCTGCGGCTAGTTTTTCTTCCCCCAGCCGCCGCCTCCGGGTGTTTCAATGCGAATTCGATCTCCGGCCTCCAACGTGTGTGATCCTTTTGCAGGCACCTGAAGAGTCTCACCATCCCGAATGATGACGTTCGTTCCGGTCTTCCCATCTTCACCGCCTGCCAATCCATAAGGTCCATGCTTCCGCCTGTCAGCCAACAACGACATCCGCGCAGGCACGAGCGTTTCGATCTCACGCACCACGCCATCTCCGCCCCG
>DATJKB010000007.1:0-4239 GCA_035491875.1 Pyrinomonadaceae bacterium
GCAAGAAAGCTGACGTGTTCCCGCAACTTCTCAGCGCTCGGCTCGATTTGAAACGCAGGCTGCTGCGCGAAGACCGCGGTTGTTAGAAGCAGGGAGATTAATAATGCAGAGGATCGTTTGGTATTCATGTTGGACAGCTTCTTTCTTCTAAATATTAGCGGCTTCAACGGTGCGACTTGAGTTGAGAGACTAACGTCGCCGGCAGTCCCGAGTCCGTGGCATGGGGTACCACCGAGCGAGCTACTATTCAGTACCATTCGCGGTAGCGGATGGCCTCGAATCAAGCACCATTCTTACGTGTAGGCCGGTCATCGAATACAGAGAGTACCGCGTCTTGACTCAAGGCCATCCGCTACCGCGAATGGTACTGAATACGCTTCGCACCCGCTACCGCGCGGTGGTACTGACCTCATCACACTACGTTGAATAAAGTCCGATACGCTACTATGTACCCCTCCAGTAACTCGAAACTTGCAACTCGAAACTCGAAACTCCTAAATCACCAATCGTCAATCAAAAATCGACAATGACTTCATTCCACCCAGTCTGCAATAAACACATTCGTATCGCCTTCTTTCGCTGCGTTCCTATTCGACGCAAACACTAGCTTCTTCCCGTCAGGCGAAAACATCGGGAAGCCATCGAACGTCGCGTTGAAAGTCAGTCGTTCGAGACCGCTGCCATCAACATTGATCTTATAAAGATCGAAGTTTCGTCCACGCGGATCGTCCATGTTTGAAGCGAAGATAACCCGCTTTCCATCGGGAAAGAAGTAGGGACCAAAGTTCGCTTTTCCGTTGCGCGTGACCTGCCGTTTGTTAGAGCCATCAGCATTCATCACCCAAATCTCGAGTGCCGTTGGCCTAATTAGATTCTGTTTCAATAGCCGCAGATAGTCTGCTTTGTCTTTTTCAGCCTGCGGGTGATTGGCACGATAGACAATCTGCTTGCCGTCGTAAGACCAGAACGGTCCGCCATCATAGCCGAGTTCGTTGGTCACACGCCGTACATCCGTGCCGTCTGCATTCATCGTGTAGATATCCAAATCACCATCACGCATCGATGTAAAGACGAGTTTCTTACCATCCAACGTTATGGTTGTTTCGGCGTCATACCCCGGCGTGCTTGTTAGCTGTTTCAAATCGGTGCCGTCTGGTTTGGAGGTAAAAATATCGTAGTCTGGATACACGGCCCAAACGTAACCTTGTGAAAAATCAGGTTTAGTTGGACAGTCGCTGGAACCAAGCTGCGTCGATGAATAAAGAATGCGCCGGCCGCCGGGAAAAAAGTAGGAGCAGGTAGTACGCCCAGCACCGGTTGAAATCATCTTCACGTTAGAGCTGTCGACATTCATCGTGTAAATCTGATCGCAACCCCGTCCATCGCGCGTCGACTGAAAGATCAGTTGCTTGCCGTTTGATGAGAAGTAGGCTTCGGCGTTCTCACCACCAAAAGTCAGTTGTTTGAGGTTGCGCAGATGTTTTTCTTCCGGCAGCGACAGTGATCGTCCATTGGTATCTTGCGTGGCAACCATCGCACCGGGCTGTGGGTACGAGACGAGCAAAATTGTTGTGATTAAAGAAATGAGTAAGAGGGCTTTCAAAACGAGTCTCCCAATAAGTTTGACAGGATTACAGAATTCACAAGATGAAGAAAACTGGCTCTGGCAGACGATCCAAACTCTCGAAACGGTCTACAGCTCTCCGTCAGCTGTCTTAAATCTTGTTAATTCTGTTAATCGTGTCGAAGTTCTATGACGACGCACAATCAATAAGATCAACGCGCCTATTCCGACAACCAGGCTAATCAACTGCGATGTTGAGAGACCTGTCAGCGTCGTCAACCCAAGAATGTCGCCACGCGGGTCATCGCGAACAAACTCTATGGCAAACCTGATTACTGAATACGAAAGTGCGTACGCGAGAATCACTTGCCCACTGAATGCGCGACGCTTGTGTAGCCATAACAAAAATAGAAATACGAGTAGCATGGCGAACGATTCATACAGTTGCGTCGGATGTAGGTAAGTATCGGTGGGCACGCCTGTGACCTCATGACCCAGTTGGCTGAACTTAACGCCCCACGGCAGATGGGTTGGCTTGCCCCAACAACAGCCAGCTGCGAAACATCCTTGCCTGCCAAAAAAGTTCCCCAGTGCGATTCCCGGCGCGCATGCATCGGCAGTGGTCCACCAGGGAAGCTTGTAACGCTTCATCAGAAGGTAGCCGATGATGATGGCTCCGAGTAGCCCTCCGTAGAACACACCTCCGGAACGCAGAAAATCCAGCGAAAACAGCTGCGAGGGATGATCGCGATACTCAGGCTCAGTGAGGAGCATCAGCAGCTTCGAACCGATCAACGAAGCCAGGAGCATCCATAGACAAAGGTCGTAGATCTTTTCCCGCGGCAATCCGTCTCGGGCCCCAAGTTTTACTGCGAGCAGGATCGCGCTGAGAAAAGCCAGCGCAAGAAACACGCCGTAGGTGTTAACGGGAAAATTACCGATGTGGAATAGCTCTGGATACATGCTGAATTGTCAGTTGTCCGTGGTCCGTTGTCAGTTGTTTGCGTACAACGGACTACGGACTACGGACTACGGACGGTTTCTTTCGACCCCCAAAAATTACGTCATACGCGAGCAATACCGCGCCAATTGCGATACTCGCGTCGGCCACATTGAAGGTTGGCCAATGATAACTACCGGCGTGCAGCGCTATGAAATCGACTACATAGCCAAGGCGGATCCGGTCAGTCATGTTGCCGGTGATGCCGGCGAGAAGGAGTGCGCACGCGCCAAGAACACGATCATCGGTTCGTGGCGTTCGCCAGAAATAAAAGAGCACGGCGATGGACGCAGCTGTCGCCAGCGCCACAAAGAACCAACGACCGAAAGAACCGCCTTCCTGCAATTGACCGAAAGCGATTCCCGGGTTTTCAGTGTAAATAAAGTCGAAGAAGCCCCGGATCACTGTGCGATCCTGACCAAAGCGCAGTTCGCGAACGGCCCAGGCCTTACTTGCCTGATCCGCCAGAAAAATCCCGAACGACGCGAGCAGATATCCCGACCGCCAGGCTAAGCGTGTACGAGCATTGTCGATGATTTGAATGTCGTTCATACCGTGACCTGTTGATAATTCAGTGGCGAACAGTCAGTACCGAAACGCGGTAGCGTCGGGTCGCCGTTCCCAGTGGTGATTGCCCAGTCGTAACAAGGACCCGACGCTACCGCGTTACGGTACTGACTGTTCACCCCTTTCAATCTCCTCAAGCGCGGCAACACAACGCTCACACACGGTTGGATACTTTCCCGACTCACCTACTCGCGTCGAGTAGTTCCAACACCTCTCGCATTTCTGACCATCTGCCATCGAAACCTTGATCGAAACATCGCTATCAGACGACTCGACCAACTCAACCTCCGACACGATAAAGATGTATCTCAGGTCAGTGGCGTATTGCCGTAGCAGTTCCAAAGTTTTTCCTGAAGCACTCAATGTCACTTTTGCTTCAAGCGAGCTGCCGATTTCTTTCGCTATCCTGGCTACTTCTAACGCGCGCAAAACTTCGTCACGAATTGCAAACAATGCTGTCCAATTCTGAAGCAGAGTCGCATTGTCTTCCCCACTCACAGACGGGAAAGTTATTAGATGCACGGAAGGTTGCGCCTCTTTCGCTGCCGGAAGGTTCTCCCAAACTTCATCGGCCGTGAACACCAGAATCGGTGCCAGCAATCGAGCAAGGCTGTCGGCAATCTTGTGAAGTGCAGTTTGCGCCGAGCGTCGCGCGAGGCTACGCGGTGCGTAGGTGTAGAGCCGGTCTTTTACGATGTCGAAATATCTCGCCGACAGTGTGACCGTGGCGAAGTTGTAAAGCAGGTGGAAAACAGAATGAAACTCAAAGCCTTCATAAGCCTTAAGCACCTTGTCTGTAACTGCATCCAACTCTGCCAACGCCCAGCGATCAATCTCGAGCATCTCTCCAGAGGGAACACTGTCGCCCGACGGCTCAAATCCGGCGAGATTACCAAGCGCAAACCGCGCCGTGTTTCTTAGTTTGCGGTAGCCATCAGTTACACGCTGCAGGATCTCATCAGACGCTCGCATGTCGTCGAAGTAGTTGGACGACGCACACCAAAGGCGAATGATTTCAGCACCTGACTCTTTGATGACCACTTCAGGCTCGACCGCATTGCCGGCGGATTTATGCATCGCACGACCTTGCGCATCCAGCGTCCAACCG
>DATJKB010000008.1:0-3696 GCA_035491875.1 Pyrinomonadaceae bacterium
CCCTACTAATGGACCAGCAGCGCGCTCAAAGTGCGTGTACGCCTCGTCCCACCTACCAAGACGGCACAGCGCCAAGGCGAGATTGTTCAGCACGCGCTCATTGGTTGGCTCCAGTTTGGCCGCACGCTTCAACCGATCAACAGCCGCGCGATAGTTACCATTCTGGTACAAAGCGAATCCGAGGTTGTTGAGAGTTTCGACGTCTTCAGGATCATTTTTCACAGCTCGATCAAATGATTCTTTTGCTCGATCGCCGAAGCCTTTTTGGTTGTAAGCGACTCCCAGCAAATTGTGAGCTTCGCTTAACTTCGGATCGAGCGACGCCGCGATGGAAAGCTCACCAATCGCTTCGTTATAGCGACCGGCCATCAGGTACTGCCGGCCACTTTCAAGATGTTCCTTGGCTGATCCAGCGAGCGACGGGTTCTTTTTGTTGTTGCCGTCGACATCGACGCGTTCAACACCCACACTCGCAAACTTGTCAGCATCCTCTTCAGTCATCCGCTTGAACTTGTGATCGTCTCCACCACGACCGAACAGACGGCCGAACATCTTGAATGGCGCCTTCAAAACTTTGACGACTTTATTTCCTCCGCCACTCTTCTTTGCTTCAGTGGCCACACCAGCTTCTGAACCCGAGTCTTCGAGCACGTTCGCATCGGGATCGCCTTCACGATCTATCGATGAAGCACTCCACATTGCGGTGGCTGCGATCGTCAGCACGAAAGCGATGATAACGGCGATGATTCTGCGCTTATTCATGGTCCAACTCCTTACATGTTGCCTAACGTGTCATAGAGGTTAATTGCTGCAGGGCCAAGAATGGCGATGAACAGTGTCGGGAATAAAAAACAAGCGAGTGGGAAAAGTAGTTTGACTGACGCCTTCTGCGCAGCCTGCTCAGCTCTTTGCCGGCGTTTTGTGCGTAATGAATCGGAAAACACTCGCAGTCCGCGCGCGACCGATGTACCAAACTTATCTGTTTGAATCAGCATCGCGACGAGACTATGCAGGTCGTCGATACCGGTGCGCTCTGCCAAATTGCGTAGCGCTTCATCGCGCTCTCGTCCCACGCGAATTTCGAGATTTGCCAGTTCAAACTCGAGCGCTATCTCTTCATGTACATCCCTTAGTTCACTACTGACCTTTACCATTGCTGCGTTGAGACCAAGACCAGCCTCAACCGAAATAACCATCAGATCTAATGCATCAGCCAAACCCCAGCGCAGATTTCTTTGCCGGGTATTTGTGATCCTCTTCAGACCATATCGCGGTAGGAAGAAGCCCGCGACGAATGCCAGGATGATCCAGACCAACGCACTGGTAAAGGGTCGACCCAGAATCGCGCAGGTCAGAGCCACTACCAGTGGAAACCCCGCCATCGACATCAACTGAATTGCACGATAGATGATTGGAGCAGATTCGGAACGGAAGCCGGCGTGCATTAGTTGCTTGTGCAACTTCTTGGCTTCTATCGCAGAAGGCGGCAACATTCGGTTCAATGGAGACGCCAGGCGCTGAGCGAGTTCCGTCGCCGGGTTTTCGTCAGGGATCGTCACCGAGATAGTACTGGTTTGGGATGCCCCGCCCTTTAAGCCCAACTTCCTCAGTCGCTCAGTTGCGGCACTTTGTGGACGATTTAATAACCAGTAAACACCCATTGCGCCGAGGGTGATACATACGAATGTGGATATGAATATGATCAGTAGCATGGGTTCGTTCTTTGCTCTTATGTTTCTCTAGTTTGCTCGGGATCCAACCCGCAAAGCTCAAAGGACAAAGCTCAGATCTTTATGTTCAATATCTTGCGGACGATGAGCATGCCACTAACTTGCATGAAGAGGGCCGCGGCAATCAGGTAATGCCCACGTTGGTCCCTCCACAGTACGCTCATGTAATCGGGGTTAAGGACTGTGACTCCAACGGCGATAAAGATCGGCAAACCGCACAGTATCCACGCAGACATTCTCGAGCTGGTTGTTAACGTTTTGAGATCTCCTAGAATTCTAAAACGCTCGCGGATCGTGTAGGAGACCTTTTCCAGTATTTCTGCCAAATTTCCGCCGGTCTCACGCTGAATCAAGACAGCCGTGATGCACATCCTGAGGTCCAGCAAAGGAACTCGCTCCGCCAGGTTTTCCAGAGCGAGCTTGAGTGAGAGACCCAGGTTCTGCTCTTCGTAAGTCTTGCGAAATTCCGTCGCGATTGGCTCTGGCATCTCTGTAGACACCATGTAAAGTGCTTCAGAAAAGGCGTGGCCGGCGCTCAATGCTCGACTAATGAGATCGAGTGTGTCTGGTAAAAGTTCCAGAAACAGGTTGAAGCGTTTATTGCGCTTCCACCACACGTGAACGAAAGGGATCACTGCGGCCGCGAGGCCGGCAAAGACCCAAATTATTAAGTAGGGTGTAAGCACTGAGGCAGCCAAAGCACCCAACACACCGGCCATAACCGAAAACATCATCAGTCGCGAAGGCGTTATGTGCAGATCAGCCTGGTCCAGAATCCGCTTCAGCTTCAGCGCCGATTGGAGTTGGACCATCATCCGATTCAACATCGGGATTTCGCTCATCAGCTCATTACGCGCGAGCACCACCTCGATATCTTCGGTATGGGCAGAATGAAGCAGCGCCTCTGACAATCTTCTCTGCAGCCGCTGGCGTTTTGCTTCTGTTCCATGCGTCGCAGCCAGGTACGCTCCTAAAACAAGGAACAAGGCAAACACGAATACGAGAAAGGAAATAATCATTTTTGCTATTCCTCGAAGAAGACGCGTGGTAACTGCATTCCACAGGCTTTGAGTCGTTCGGCAAAACGAGGCCGAATACCTGTAGGCTTGAACCGGCCGATGACTTTTCCTTCTTTATCGACACCCGTTCGTTCGTACATGAAGATTTCTTGCATGGTGATGGTTTCACCTTCCATACCAGTGATTTCTGATATCGATGTGACTCGGCGTGAACCATCGGACAGGCGTGCGACTTGAACTACAAGGTTTATCGCAGCTGCTACTTGCTGCCGCATAGCGCGATCTGAGAGCCTCATGCCAGTCATCTGAATCATCGTTTCAAGGCGTGCCAAAGCGTCGCGCGGGGTGTTTGCGTGGACAGTTGTCAAACTGCCATCGTGGCCGGTATTCATAGCCTGAAGCATGTCGATCGCTTCACCGCCGCGAACCTCGCCGATGACGATGCGATCCGGCCGCATACGCAAAGCGTTTTTAACTAAATCTCTTTGCGTCACTTCGCCGCGACCTTCGATGTTCGGCGGTCTCGTTTCCAGACGAACCGTGTGTGGCTGTTGCAATTGAAGTTCGGCCGAGTCTTCAATCGTGACGATGCGTTCATCTTCTGGAATAAAGGCCGACAATGCATTCAACAGCGTCGTCTTACCGGCGCCAGTACCTCCCGAAATCAAGCAGTTGAGACGGGCGTTAACGCACATCTGCAACATATCAGCGATGTCTTTCGTCAATGCTTGATTCTCAATCAGTGCTGCCATTCGGAGTGGCTCCGAACCGAACCGGCGGATCGATAACACTGGACCATCGATTGACAGTGGCGGGATGATCGCGTTAACGCGCGAACCGTCTTGCAAACGCGCGTCGACCATTGGAGATGATTCATCTATTCGACGACCAACTGAAGACACGATTCGCTCGATTACGCGCATCAGGTGCTCATCGTCTTTGAACGT
>DATJKB010000009.1:0-4469 GCA_035491875.1 Pyrinomonadaceae bacterium
CCGAGTTCACCGCCGCCGCGAATGTGTCCGATTACGTAGATCACTCCACGATCAAGCAGCGTCAGACGAGTTGATGAAAACGTTGGCGGAATCGAAGCACCGTAGGACCCATAGCCGTAAAGCAGCAGTGGCGCCGAGCCATCGAGCTTCGTACCTTTCCGATAAACGATCGACATCGGAATCTTGGTGCCGTCAGACGCCGTTGCAAAGACACGTTCCGATTGATAGTTCTTCCGATCGAAACCACCTGGAACGTCCGTCTGTTTCAGCAGCGTCGACTTGCCTGTGTTCATGTCGTAGTCGAACACAGAGTTTGGCGTGACCATCGAGTTGTAGCTGTAACGAACAACGTTGGTGTTGAATTCACGGTTCGTGCTGAGGCCCGTAGCATAAACGGGTTCCGGAAACTCGATCCGGTGCCGCTTGTTAGTCTTGAAGTTCAAAACTTCCAACTGTTGCAAGCCGTTTTCCCATTCCGACAATACAGCGTGATCGGCAAACAAGCTGACTGCGTCGACCTTCACTGCTGGCCGGTGCTCGACGAACTCCTTCCAATTCTTCTCCGACGAATCGTTCACGGGAGCCGTAACAATGTGAAAATTCTTCGCACCCTTGTTAGTGCGAATGTAGAAAAGCCCGTTGCGATGATCGACGTCGTACTCGTGATCTGGCTGACGCGCCAACACTACCTTGAGTTCGGCAGTTGGGTTATCAGCAGGCAGGAAGCGCACATCGGTCGAAGTCTTACTCTCCGCACCGACGAATATCATCGCTCGATCGCGAGAGCGGAAAGTGTAGATATCGAAGAGTTCGTCTTTCTCTTCGTAGACTAGATCGTACTTGTCGGTGCCCAGCACATGCCGGAAGAACTTGTCACTTCGTTTCGTGACCGGGTCTTCAGTAACGTAGAAGATAGTCTTATTGTCGGTGGCCCACGCAGCGTAATTGACGCGTTCGATGTTTTCAGACAAGTCCTGCCCGGTGCGCAGATCTTTTACCCTTAGCGTGTATTGTCGATAACCGGTGTTGTCTGACGAGTACATGAGCAGATTGCCATCGTCGCTGGGCGAAAACTCCCCGATGCTCATGAACTTCTGACCCTTCGCCATTTCATTCACTTCGAGCAGGATTTCTTCAGGTGCAGTGGTGCTGCCTTTTTTCCGACAGAAGATTGGATACTGTTTACCTTCCACTGTCCGCGTGTAGTAGAAATAGTTTCCCTGGCGATAGGGTACGTTCTCGTCGGTCTGTTTGATATGACTGAGCATCTCCTTGTAGAGCTTCTCCTGGAGGCCGGCAGTCGGTTTCATGACCTCTTCTGCGTAGGCGTTTTCAGCCTGCAGATGGGTCATCACGTCCGGATTCGTCTTTTCCCGCAGCCAGAAATAATCGTCTACAAGGGTAACGCCATGAATATTTGTTGTCTTAGGTTTCTTAGTTGTCATTGGTGCTTTGATTGAACTTGCCGTGCCAGGCTGAGCAATGACATCAGGAACGAGCGATGCCAGGCAAAATAGGAACAGTGCAAAGGGGAGTAGAGTTACTCTTAGTTTTGTCATGACACACCTTCATCGTCAGAATTGGTTTACGAATTACAGGGAGCCAGCGGTTATTTGAGCAGAGTAACGCAGAGTTTCGAGTGCTTAACCGGCACACGGCCGGTCAATCGTGAACGGTTCAACCACGCGGCGGGTCGCCCCACCCTGAACCAATGTATTTACCATTCTCAACCATGCACGGAACGGTCGGGTCACCGCCGGAGTAAGAAAACATCTCAGAACGCCGTGCACGATCGTTTTGTGCATCATACTCAACGAACGCAATCCCTTTTGAGTTGTAGTGATCCCGGGCCTGCTGACAGTACGGACACCCCGGCTTCACATAAATGACTAAGGACACTTTATATCCCCCTTAGGAGCTAGACCGCGAATTTTGTTGACTATTACCCGCGCGGCTTGAGTGTATAAAATTCAGTAGGGAGCGATTATACTGCGGCTGCCTATGAGCGAACAAAGCGGCAGCGATGCCGAACTCGGACAGGTAACTGCCGACCTGCTTGATCCATACGAGAAGCTCATCCAGATTGAGGTTCTCGGCAAGACCGTCAACGTTCCCGAAAAGAACCGTCTTCTTCGCTGCTTTCAATTTCTGTCAATAAATACGATCTCTTATGGCGACTTCTGTTGGAACGGCGAATGTACGAACTGCCAGGTTTGGTTTCGCATGCAGGGCCAAAGCGAACAGGCCGATCGGCCCGGCCTCTCTTGCCGGTTGGAGTGTGAAGAGGGGATGGTGATTAGTAAGCTCAGCCGGTTTATTGAGCTCAAGGGAATAACGTGATTGCCGATTGTAAGACGGTGCAGTAATCGGCGATTGTCGGCTGGGCTTCGTCAGTACTTCGGGACAGAGGGATCCACTTCATTAGACCACGCGATAATCCCGCCTTTAAGGTTTAGCAGATTTCCCTGGAAGCCAGAACGTTGGAGTGCCTCAATTGCTTTCGCACTGCGGCCACCCATCTTGCAATGAACTACAGTTTCACGACTGGGATCGATCTCCTCCATTCGATTCAGCACTTGAGCGAGTGGTATGTGAATGGAATTCGGAATCCTGCCAATCGCAACTTCGTTTGCTTCGCGCACGTCGATGATTTGAATGTCGTCGCCCTTATCTAACCGTTGCTTTAGATCAGTCGCAGTTATCTCTTGCATGTTTGTCTCCCGTGATTTTTTGAGTGGTGGGTATCATAGGCTCGACGTCGCTAACACTCAACCTTCATTCGGACAGTTCCACGCGCAAAACATCAGCGCTTAACTTTCATTGGCATATCGCTCAAGCTCCCAAGCTGCTCAACCGAATGTCCGATATGCTTCAGCTTGTCGGTGACGTGGAAAACACTCGAGCTCCCAGAGAATTGTTGCGCGGTGTCTGGCCGGTTGCGTGTATTCAGAGTCACCGACAAGCTGAAGCATATCGGACATTTGGTTGAGCAGTTTCTGGCAGCTTGAGTGTTAACGCGCTCAATTTCTTACAGCCTTCTGCAGTGTATCCGAGACATTCTTTAGGCTAAACTCTAGGTACCGAATTACCCACGAAAGGCACCCCATGAGATTCCAGTTCTACACTGATGAAATCGCCAATCTTCCGAAGCTGTCAGTAGACGGCACTGTTGGAAACGCCATTCACTTCTCCCACTGGCAAGACAACGAAACACCTGAAGAGGTTAAGGCTGATACCTCAACTGAGATTGCTTTGAATCTTGTCACATCTCCCAATCGAGAGAATCTTACGCAAGGGATCGAGTTGGTTACCAACAATCACTTCGATACCGACGGCATGTTGTCAGTTTGGACGGTTATGACCGGCGAACGCGCCGCACAGTATCGCGACGTTTTGATCGCCGCGGCTGAAGCGGGCGACTTTTCGGAGTATTCAACGGAAACCGGCATCCGTGTCAGTATTGCCATCCAGGGCTCTGATCAGGCGAGTCCGAATAACGATGACGGTTCGCCATTGGCTCGACGAATTGCCGGCGCGGAGGTTGATGACGATGCACGCGCGTATGAATTAGTCATGCCGGAAGTCGAACGACTGATCACGAACATCAACGATTATGAAGATCTCTGGCGCGATGGTTGGGAAAGTATCGCGAAGGCGGTTGAGAGTTTTGAATCGGGTGCCTCTAAAGTAACAGAGCTCCCTGAGAGTCAAATATCGCTGATCACCCTGGCGCCTGAGATCTTTAGCGGCAGCGGTTTTAATCCAACTCGACATGCTGCGCCTTACACAGCGGTCTCACGTTATGCGCGTGGGATGCTGTATGTCATTGCAATTTCAGCAGGCGGCGGCTGGTTCTATCGAATCGACTATCCGTACTACTCATGGGCCGAAACAATTGTCAGACCAACTGTTCATCGACGCGACTTCACAGACGCGTTGCGGCGTCTAAATGACACTGAGCGGAACGCTGGAAGTTGGCAATTAGATAATCGCGAGATGACGTCGGCGGTAAAGTTTCTGGATGAGACTGGATCACTTGCGGCGTCGAGCTATTCGCCGGATGAAATTGCGAACATCATCGCGACCGAATCTTTACAACGCGCGCACGCCTGAGCCTCTGAATCGAAGTGCACGACGTAATCATCATTGGTGCTGGTCCTGCCGGAATATCCGCCGCTCTCTGGTGTGACGAACTCGGACTTGATGCGCTTGTTTTGGAGCGAGCTGATGAAATCGGCGGGCAGCTCCACATGGTCCACAATCCAATCGAGAATCACCTTGGCGTCAAGGTTAAGAACGGCGCCGAATTTATTGAACGCTTTGCGACGGATGTTTCCGACGCCGACTTCGACTTGTGGACTGGAGTTGCGATCGACGAAGTGGACCTAAACGCCAAACGGATCTCTCTGCAAAGCGGCGAAAAGCTCCAGGCGATCGCGATCATTATTGCCACAGGTGTGCGTCGCAGA
>DATJKB010000010.1:0-6702 GCA_035491875.1 Pyrinomonadaceae bacterium
CTCCTCGCGATGGTCCCAGTAGAGTTGATTCACGGTCCAGGCGGAGATCGGAGGCTTTGCGAGCGACGTGACGAATTCCGCATCATTGCCGCGTCCCTCTTTCTTCAGTCGAGAGCTGAGTGCTTTGCGCGCGCCGATGAATTCCGACAACGGAAGCGTGAACAAAGCATCCACTTCATCTTCAGATTTGCTCTTGACCATTTAGAGGCGTTGACAGGATTCAGAGTTACAAGATTTCAAACTGAACTTTACGCGAAAGCAAGCTTTTTGAGGAATGGCTATTCTTCCATCAGGCTTTACATCACGATTTCTGCTTCGCCCAATCGCTGCGAGCGTCATTTGTAGAATCTTAGCGGAACGCGTTTGCGCGGCGAAGGGCAACTGACGCTGTGAGTGAGGTTGATGGCAAAACAGTCAGTACCGAAACGCGGTAGCGTCGGGTCCGACTTTCGATTGTAGCGACCTGGCTGGAGCGTAGACCCGACGCTACCGCGTTTCGGTACTGACTGTTTTGTCGCGTGATTGTGTAATCTGTGTCCGTTCTGTCAAGCACGCTTCAATAAAACAAGTTTAAGAGGATGGAAGGATATGGTTCATCACGCTGTATCAGTCGTGGGGTTCATAGTCTTCGCGGGAGTCGCATGGCTACTCTCCACTAATCGACGAAAGGTTCAGTGGAAAACGATCGCCGCCGGAGTCGCTCTACAACTGTTGATTGGTCTAATTATCTTTCGCTTCCCTTTTTCTCATCGGATCCTACTCTGGCTGAACGACGCAGTGCTGGCGTTGCTAAATGCATCTAAAAGCGCCTCTGTGTTTTTGTTCGGACCACTCGCAGCAAGTCCTGGAGAGCAGGGATCCGTTGGCTTCATCCTCGTGTTTCAAGTTCTGCCCGTGGTGATTTTCTTTGCAGCGATGACCTCGATGCTCTATCACCTTCGCGTGCTGCAAATTCTTGTGCGTCTCTTCGCCAAACTCTTTCACCGAACAATGAGAATCAGCGGCGCAGAATCACTCTCGAGCTCGGCTAACATCTTTCTCGGAATTGAATCGGCGCTTGTGGTCCGGCCTTATCTCGAAAAGATGACGCGTTCGGAGTTGTTTCTAATATTGACCACGGGGATGGCTACCGTGGCATCGAGCACGCTCGGAGTCTACGTTTCGTTTCTGAGTGGTTTGTTTCCTGAGATAGCCGGGCATCTCATCTCTGCTTCGGTTCTGGCGATTCCCGCTTCAGTGGTTGTTGCCAAGTTGCTTGTTCCCGAAACTGGTACGCCGGAAACGCTTGCGGCAGTTCCTCCAGAAGATGAGTCGGCGCGCTCGGGAAACTTGATAGGCTCAATCATTCAAGGAGCGATGGAAGGTTTGAAATTAGCCGCAGGTATTTGCGCATTACTCATCGCTATCCTGGGAATGGTTGCGCTGATCGACAAGATACTCAGCGCCGGCAGTACATGGTTGGGGATGAGCGAGCCGCTTTCGTTTGTACGACTGCTGAGTTGGGTTTTCTATCCATTCGCGTTTCTGCTTGGGTTGCAAACCAGCGATGTACCAATGGCGGCCCGGCTGTTGGGTGAGCGAGTTATCCTGACCGAGGTCGTCTCATACAACCATCTAGCCGAGTTAATCTCCAGCGGCCAGGTGACCGATCCGAGGACCGTAGTCATTCTGAGTTACGCACTTTGCGGCTTCGCACACGTGGCAGCCGTAGCGATCTTTGTCGGCGGCACTGCGGCGCTCGCGCCGTCGCGTCGCGACGATCTGGCCAGTCTCGGCTTACGAGCATTGTTGGCTGCCACACTCGCAACGCTCATGACTGGATGCGTCGCAGGTATCTTTAGCAGCGGCGAAGGGGCGCTGCTGCTGAATAGGTAACAAGAGATTTCGGATTTCGGATTTATTTGAGCCGCAGTCAATTGTGAGCCACAGATTTTCGCAGGTAGACATAGATAAACTAATCTAAGTTGAGGCTCGCTAACTTGGCTTTACTTTTTTATCTGCGTTCATCTGCGAAACTCTGTGGCTCAAAAGACTGCTGAAGAGGAGTACTGGTGATGAAGAGCTATCGTAAAGAACTGTGGTTTAACGTCCCAGGGCGGCGTGCGTTCATCAACATCACCCCGCAAGTTGAAGAGTGTCTGCACGAAAGCGGCGTCGTAGAGGGTTTAGTGTTAGTGAATGCGATGCACATCACAGCATCTGTTTTTATCAACGACGATGAGAGTGGACTTCATCAGGATTACGAAACGTGGTTAGAACAACTCGCGCCGCACGAACCCGTTAGTCAGTATCACCACAACAAGACGGGAGAAGATAACGCCGACGCCCATATTAAGCGACAGGTGATGGGCCGCGAGGTTGTGGTGGCGATCACGCGCGCTCACTTGGACTTTGGACCGTGGGAACAGATTTTTTACGGTGAGTTTGATGGCGGAAGGAAGAAACGTGTGTTAGTGAAGATCATCGGTGAATGATAATCACCCCTCAGGAACCAAATGCGTCCACCCACTGCCTCCAAGTAGGCAGTCGGTTCGAAGTCATAGCAAGGTTCGCTTTTCCTCACGCTACAACCCGAACCCCGCCCGTCGAGCTAGCCCCAACTGAAATCTGTTGTGCTGTCAAAAGTGACAGGGCTTTTTCTCCGGCGCCTCCTCTAAACTTCACTGTGGCCCATGAAAATCTTTGCCACAGTAGTTCTCACACTGGCTGCAGCTCTCTCCTCGAGCATAGCCGCCCAGGAGATGGAACCGCGCGCATACTCACGCGCACCAGTCGGCACGCAATTCGTTCTCGTAACATACGCTTACCAAAGCGGCGATGTCTTGACAGACGCATCGCTGCCTTTGCGCGACGTTAAAGTGAAACTTCATTCTTCAGCCGTCGGGTACGGTCGCACGTTCGCGTTGGCTGGTCGACAGGCAAGTCTGAGTTTCGCGGTTCCCTATGTCAAAGGAACGGCCAGCGGAATAGTTTTTGAGAACGAGCTGGCAGTAAATCGATCTGGTCTCGGAGACCTACGCGCGAGGTTTGCGATGAATATCGTTGGATCACCGGCAATGGAGCCGAAAGAGTTTGCTGCCTACAAACCTCGAACTGTCATCGGAGCGAGTCTCACGGTAGTCGCACCCACCGGCCAATACGATCCCGCTCGTCTCGTTAACCTCAGTTCTCATCGATGGGCCTTCAAGCCAGAGATAGGACTTTCAAAACCAAAAGGGCGTTGGACCCTTGAAACCGCAGGCGGCGTATGGTTCTTTACACCGAACGATAATTTCTTTGGTGGTGTGCGACGCGAACAACGAGCATTGCTTTCGATGCAGGGAGGAGCGATCTACACGATCCGTCCTCGAATGTGGGCGTCGGTTAACGCGACATATTTTCGCGGTGGTCAGACGGTCGTTAATGGCAGGGTGAATGAAGATCGACAGGCGAACTCTCGGATCGGCGCGACGTATTCTCTTCCCTTGAACGATCGACAGTCGATCAAGGTAGCGTGGGCCAAAGGTCTCACGACTCGCTTCGGCGGATCACTCAACACGCTCGCGTTCGCGTGGCAGTACACGTGGCTGAAGTGAGGCGAAAGCCTCATGAGTAACAATTTAGCTAGTGCCACCTCTTCGCTGGCGTTTGCAGACCCTCCAATGTGGCTTCACGGACATGCACTTCTTTGCCCCCTTTTGTGGTAATGTTGGGGCCTGCATTCCTTGACCAGTCGACGCCGATGAAGCCATTTCATATTAGAAACAGGACGGATTCCGCTGTGAGGGTTCTGCAAAACCTGTTAGTCATCATCACTCTCGCTCTTCCCGTCGTCGCACAACAAGCTGATCCGCAAACGCCGGTAGTGGTGCAACCAGGGGCGCCGGGTCAACCTACGCGTACGCTGCCTCCCTCGACTAGAGCCACGTTACCTCCTTATTCCGCCAAGGACGCGGAGTTTATGCAGGGTATGATCATGCATCACGAGCAGGCAGTTGAGATGACCGCGCTAATCGAATCGCATACCGACAACAAGGACCTTCGCTCGCTCGGTGCACGCATCAGACATTCGCAATCAGACGAAATCAAATTCATGAAGCGATGGCTGGAGACTAGAAGTCAGTCTACATCGATGCCGATGCATCACATGCCCGGGATGGATATGTCGAGCCATAACATGCTTATGCCCGGCATGCTGACGGCCAAACAGATGGATGCCCTGAGAAAAGCAAAGGGCGCCGAGTTTGACCGTCTGTTTCTAACCGGGATGATTCAACACCACGATGGCGCTTTGATTATGGTGAAGGACTTGTTTGATACGGCCGGTGCTGGTCAGGATGCCGAACTTTTCAACTTCGCGACAGATGTCGACAGCGGTCAACGCGCTGAAATCAGAATCATGCAAACTATGTTGGGTGAAAACCCTTAGAGGAGAAATGATGAATCGAGTACACATTACGGCTTTTCGCCTTCTAATAACTTCTCTTGCGTTGTGCACGTGTTTTGTTATCACGACGTTCGCGCAAAATGCATCGCCGTCGCCGTCTCAGGACCCGACAAAAAAACCTGACAGTCCGCCTGCGGCCGCACAGGAACAGAATCCGTTTGCTCCTGAAAAAGCGAAACCGTTACCGCCGGGAATGACAGGTTCCGATGAAAACGACCCGCGAGCAAAACTGACGCCTGGAGTCTACGACGCCGGTGAAGCAGCGCTAGGTATCAAGCACATTCAGCTGGTGAAAAAACCCGACGCGTTTCAACTCGGCTCAGACGATCCTGATAACCCAAGAGTGAATAAAACGCTCGGTCAACTTGGTATCCCCGAAGGGATCCCGATTCCGAAAGCATCAAAGTTGGTGCTGGCTCAACTTGCGTTTGCAAATTCAGACCTTGCGTTTCAAGGCAACCACCTCTTTCTAGGAAACTTTTACGGCGTCAACATCTTTGACATTTCCAATCCGGAAAAGACCTCGTTAGTGACTTCGATGGTGTGTCCTGGCGGACAAGGAGATGTCTCGGTTTACAAGAACCTCATGTTCATGTCCGTAGAGATGCCGAACGGCCGCATCGATTGCGGTGTCGAAGGATTTCCGCCACCGGCGGCGCCGAAACCCGGACAGCCGGGAGGAATGCCAGCTGCTGAAAAGGATCGTTTCCGCGGCGTAAGAATTTTTGACATCAGCAACATCAAGCAGCCGAAGCAAGTGGCAGCGGTGCAAACTTGCCGCGGCTCGCACACTCACACCCTCGTCGTAGATCCGAACGACAAGAACAACGTGTACATCTATGTCTCGGGAACTTCTTTTGTCCGTCAGCCCGAAGAGTTGGCCGGGTGCTCCGGTGAGGCGCCGGCAAAAGATCCCAACACTGCGCTGTTTCGGATCGACGTGATCAAAGTGCCAGTGGCATCACCTCAAGATGCGAAGATGGTATCTAATCCTCGAATCTTTATGGATTCACGCACAGGTGTTTTAAACAGCCTGACTAGTGGCGCAACGCACGGAGTCGGAAAGCCGTCTTTCAGCGATCAGTGTCATGACATCACGGTGTTCTCAGCGGTCGGACTTGCGGCTGGAGCCTGTTCAGGAAACGGTATCGTGCTGGACATCAAAGATCCGGTTAATCCAAAACGACTCGACGCAGTGAACGATCCAAACTACGCATACTGGCACTCGGCTTCGTTTTCAAATGATGGAAGCAAGGTCGTATTCACGGATGAATGGGGTGGCGGAATGGGAGCGCGATGTCGTGCTACTGATCCAAACAAGTGGGGTGCGGATGCGATCTTTCGTCTAAACGACAACAAGCTTACGTTCGCAAGTTATTACAAGTTGCCGGCTGCTCAGAGCGATAGTGAAAACTGCGTCGCGCACAACGGTTCACTCATTCCCGTACCTGGACGCGACCTCAAAGTGCAAGCGTGGTATCAGGGTGGGATCTCCATCATGGATTTCACCGATGCGGAGCATCCGGTTGAAGTCGGGTATTTCGATCGCGGGCCCATGTATCAAAACATGCTCGTGCTCGCCGGCGACTGGTCTGCGTACTGGTACAACGGCCGCATCTATGCCTCAGAAATCGCGCGTGGCCTGGATATCTTCGAACTAACACCGTCGAAGTTTCTTACTCAGAACGAGATCGATGCAGCTAAAACGATTCACATGGCAGAGCTGAATGTGCAGAACCAGCAAAGATTCGAGTGGCCGAAGAACCTTGTGGTCGCGAAGGCCTACGTCGATCAGCTCGAGAGATCCCAAGGGCTCGCTGCTGATCGCATCGCGGCGGTGCGAGAAGCAATTCAAGGCGCGGAAAGTTCACGCATGAACAAGAGCGCGTTGAACAAGCTCAAGAGTCTGGCGGCTCCGATCGAGCAAAGCGCGACTGCCACTCAGAATGCGGCTGACTCAATGCGGTTGAAGGCACTGGCCGAAATACTGAAGAGCCTAGCGCGATGATCTACATGATCTAATACAACTCTTTGCAGGAGGAACAAATGGAACGGAAGGTAGCATCCGACTACCCACAGGAGTTGTTTGACCTGTTTCACGAATATCAGCACGGCGACATCAGCCGCCGTGCTTTTATCGACGGCGCCGGTAAATTTGCCATTGGCGGATTAACCGTCGCTGCGATTTTCGAAAGCCTGCGACCTAACTACGCTTGGGCGCAACAGGTACCGGCGGATGATAAGCGGATCAAAGTAGGCTACGAGACCGTTCAATC
>DATJKB010000011.1:0-6403 GCA_035491875.1 Pyrinomonadaceae bacterium
CCTAAAATGACATAGTGAGTTCAAGTAATTAGTGCTCTTGACTCACGTTTGATCTATCGAGATGATCCAAGTACCAAACTTGTTCACCCGAGAGGTCAAATGTCTCGTCATTCGTTCACACAACTCGATGTCTTTACCGATCAACCGTTCTGCGGTAATCCGCTAGCCGTCTTTCCCGAGGCGGAAGGTATCAGCGACGAGGATATGATGAAGATCGCCAGAGAGATGAATCTCTCCGAGACAGTCTTCGTTCTTCCACCAAATCCCAAAACAACTCAAGATGGACCTGATGTTCTGCGCCGGCTCCGAATCTATACGCCAGCTCGCGAGATACCATTCGCCGGTCATCCGGTTGTTGGCACATGGAACATGCTCGCGCGTGAAGGAATCGTCCCGGTTCCTGATGGCGGCACCGGCTGGACGCGCATTCATCACGAAGTCGGAATTGGGATACTTCCCGTTGAAATCGAATTCAAAGACGGAGTTGTCGAACAGGTGGTGATGACGCAGGGAAAGTTCCAGGTTCTCGACGAGATCGACGACTCGCAAGAACAAGCAGAACTCGCTCGGGCCCTGGGACGCGCGCGCGAAGACCTCGACGAAAATTTGCCTATACAGGTGATCACGACTGGTCTGACGTGTTTGGCCGTGCCGATACGTTCGCTCGCAGATCTTCGAGACTGTCGAGTGAACAGTTCCCTGCTCGGAGAGATCTACACGCGACGCGGCGCAGTTGGTTGTCTTGCCTTTTCGCGAGAAACTCTGGAGGTTGGTCCATCCCGCGTGCACGCGCGTTTCTTTGCTCCCGCGGATAACATTGCCGAAGATCCGGCGACGGGAAGCGCGTGCGGAGCGCTCGGAGGTTATCTCATCCATCACGGCGCATTGGATCTCGAACCACAAGACAACAAGTACAGGTTTGTGATTGAACAGGGTGACTTCATTCATCGCCCGAGCCGGATCAGGTTGGAGGTTACAGGTGGACCAGGAGATGTAAGGCTCGTAAGAGTAGGTGGCCAGTCAGTGGTGGTAGCACACGGAGAAGTTGAGTTTTAGGTCTTTGGCCTTTGGTCTTTGGTCTTTGGTTGGCTAATGTTCGATTGTGTGTCGTGAAGTCAGTACCACCTCGCGGTAGCGGGTGGGTGCGAAGCCTCGATCCGGGGTATTCAGTACCGTTCGCGGTAGCGAATGGCCAAGACTCAACGTCATGGGTATACAGGTGCGACTAATATCGTCGCTTGAGTCTTGACCATTCGCTACCGCAAACGGTACTGAATCGCTGCGCACCCACCCGCGAGGTGGTACTGACTTCATGACACATCCTTGAGCAGTATGGAGCGTAACAAACCGCAGAGTACGAAGCACAAAGTACAAATACCCAAGGACAAAGTCCTACATGGACACCTCATTCGATCTCATCATCATCGGTGCTGGCCCAGCGGGTCTTTCAGCCGCTGAAGTCGCTGAGCGCGAAGAACTGTCGTATCTCGTTATCGAAAAAGGGACGATCGCCGACACGATCCGCAAGTATCCAGTCGGGCGGACGATGTTCTCGACTCCGAATGAAGTCGAAATGCAGCCCGGAACTTTGAAGCCACTTAAAGAGAAGCCGAGCCGCGAAGAGCTGCTGTCGCACTACATTCATTTTGTTCTCGATAACAATCTAAGAGTCAACACAGACGAAAAGGTTGAAGATGTCAGCGGCGACTTTGCGAAGGGCTTCACCGTTCGAACGAATAGAGCCGAGTACAACGCCGCTCGCGTTTTGTTTGCTATCGGCGCGATGGAGTTTCCGCGCCGGCTCAACGTCGAGGGTGAAGATCTCGAAAAGGTCCATCACTTGTTTATCGAACCGTATCCTTACGTGCGAAAAAACGCGCTCGTCGTTGGCGGTGGTAACAGCGCCGCAGAGGCAGCGCTCTTTCTTTCGGAAGAAGGCGCGCGCACAACCATGGCGATTTGGCGTGACGATTGGGAGAACCGCGATCCTAAAGCCGGGGCGATGAAGCACTGGGTGCGGACACCGCTTGAAGCTGAAATCGCCGCCGGACGCCTGCGCGTGATTCTCTACAAACAGATCGACGAGATTCATGAGAAGGAAGTGACGCTCACGACGGAGAGTGGCGAATCGATGACGATCCCTAACGACGTAGTCTTCGTCCTGGTAGGTAGCGATGCGGATTTGAGTGTGCTTAAGAAGCTCGGGGTTAAAACTGAGCAGGGGAAACTCACGGAAGTGCCGGTTTACAATCCTGAAACTTTTGAAACGAATGTGCGTGGGATATACGTTGCTGGTCACTTTACACACGCACGACACATCAAACCGGCGATCGATGTACCGCGTCGCATTGTGCCTTTGATTGCCAAAGACCTAAGAGACTCGATGGACGTCGCTCTCAAGGAATGAGTGCGCGCAGATATAGGGGTTCGGATCGAGCGCAATCAACCGCCACTTGCTAAAAAATTCAACGTACCAAAGATCAGGGCGCCGGACAAACACGTTGCGATTTGTCATTCAAGCAGCATGTCCGCTCGTCCGAACCGCGCCGGAGGGGTGGAGTTCACGGGCTATAAACATTGCACTCGTGACGGAGTACAGACCGAAGCGCCAAACCCATAGCCGATGAATGAATCATACCCGCAACAACACCTTCTTCGCTCGACGGCTTCGCGTCTCTGAACTCTTCCCGGCGAGGATTTCTTCACGAAGCATTCGCTGTTGGGCCTTCGTCAACTTTTCCCAATTCGCTTTCGCCTGCGAACTTTTCGTAAGCAGTTCAGTCAATTCGTCAGGCAGATCTTCCGAAGCCAGGCTGATCTTTAAAGTAACTTCGTCTCCTGTTTCCAGCTTCGCTCGTTGACAAAGCGGCTCCGGCAGATCAATCCACCAGCAATTGCGATCATCCCAGCGCTTCATCGAACGCCGGCCAAGCTCAGTGTTGTTGATTGTGCCTTCGATAACCGTCGTATCTGACAGTTTCCAGGGAGCGACGACATCAAGCGAAATGGTTACAAGTCGGGAGAACTGCGGATGGTGACGACTGACAGTTGAAATGATTGTGATCTGTTTAGGCTTCGGCATAATAGATTAAGAATCCACGGTTTACGCAGATTACACGGACTAACATTTTAGAACTTGGAGCTTGGTTCTTTGCGCTTTGTCCGTGGTCCGTGGTCAGTGGTCAGTGGTTGGTTGGTGGTTGGTACTAAGTTCATAAGCAAGAATACGGTTTCAGCGCTAACGGACAACGGACCACGGACAAAGCACAAAGAACCAAGTTCTGAGTTCTAAATTTTAATCTGCGTAATCGGTGGATGATCTTGTCGTTCGCGCCGCGCAACTCCAGTTGCATACGCTGCTGCTTCCACTTCACGCGCCACAGCTTCGGCAACTCGTTTATCAAAAACAGAGGGCACAATGTATTCAGGATGAAGTTCGGCGTCGGTGATAATTCCGGCGATTGCATTTGCCGCCGCTAGCTTCATCTCTTCATTTATCCGCACTGCTCGACAAGCAAGCGCACCGCGGAAGATACCCGGGAACGAAAGCACGTTGTTGATCTGATTCGGATAATCCGAGCGGCCCGTCGCCATGACCGCTACGTATGGTGCCGCTTCTTCGGGCATGATCTCCGGAGTTGGGTTCGCCATCGCAAACACAATAGGCTTCTCAGCCATTTGTTGAAGATCCTGAGCATCAATCACGCCGGGAACCGATAATCCAAAAAAGACATCCGCTCCTTTTATTACGTCATGCACGGATCCCTTTTCGTCATTTGGATTCGTGTTCTGGGCGTACCAGTCTTTTACCCAGTTCATGTTCTCGCGACGCCCACGATAAATCGCGCCCGATTGATCACAGCCGATGATGTTCGTGACGCCGGCGGCCATGATGATCTTTGTGCATGCCACCCCGGCCGCGCCAACGCCATTTACTAACACCTTCACATCGCCCATCTTCTTGTCGACAATCTTCAGAGCATTGATTAAGGCTGCCAGGACGACGACGGCCGTGCCATGCTGATCGTCGTGAAAGACAGGGATGTCGAGTTCTTCCTTTAGTCGCTCTTCGATCTGAAAACAACGCGGTGCGGAGATGTCTTCCAGGTTTATGCCGCCAAAAGCCGGAGCAATCGCTTTGACCGTGCGAACAATCTCGTCTGGATCTTTTGTATTCAAGCAAATGGGAAACGCGTCGATGCCCGCAAACTCTTTGAAGAGCATCGCCTTGCCTTCCATTACGGGCATGGCTGCTGCTGGTCCAATATCTCCCAAACCGAGCACGGCGGTTCCGTCCGTAACAACGGCGACTGTGTTCTTCTTGATTGTTAGGGTGAATGCTTTTTCGGGATCGTCGTGAATCGCTTCGCAGATGCGAGCCACACCTGGCGTGTAAGCCATCGATAGATCGGCACGCGTTTTCAAAGGTACTTTCGATACAACTTCAATCTTCCCGCCAAGATGCATCAGGAAAGTCGGATCAGACACGTTTATGACTTCAACTCCGTCAACGTCTCGCGCGGCATCGACGATTTGTTGTGCATGCTCGGTGGAAGTTGAGCTGACGGTGATATCGCGGATGATAAAGTCGTTGCCAACCGTGACAATATCGATTGCTCCGATATCACCGCCGGCGCGCCCCAGTGCCATAGTGAGTTCACCGAGCGAACCTGCGCGGCTGGAGAGTTTCACACGCAGCGTGAGACTGTAGCTGGGACTTGGTGTCGTTTGCATGACGAACGATTATTTACCCATACAGCAGACAGGTGTGCAAGGCGGGTATTCGAGATGTGTTATAGACACCACCCGCTTCAGCGGCGTGGAGCTTCAACTTCGGCCTAATCCAACACTCAGTCAATTATTGGTAGACACCACCCGCTTCAGCGGCGTGGAGCTTCAACTTCCGCCTAATCGCTACAAAGAAAAGGCTGAAATTGAAACTCCACGCTACTAAAGTAGGTGGTGTCTTTTGTCTTCGCAGGCATTGTTGTAGGTCGAAGTTGAGACTCCACGCCGCTAAAGCGGGTGGTGTCTTGGCCCTGACTATTCTTTCTGCGAATCGAGGCTCCGCAGAATTTCTCTTGCTGCTTCACTAGAGAGATTTGTACTGGCGAGTTTCACCGAGTGCTCTCCCAAGAGTCGATAAACATTCAGCGCTTCATTAAGCTGTTTCTCACTAAGCGCCGCCAGGTGCAACTTAACTGTCTCCAGATCTCCGCGTGCAAACGTCCCGGTAAGCGCGTCTTTTGGATCCGCTCGAGATAAATTCAGTGCAGTACTCTCAAGCAACGGCAGCAAAATCTTCTGCGCTTCTCGTCGAGATAAACCACAGCTGTTGAGCATATCCAAAGCGACATCGAATACAGACACTACATTTCCAGACGACATCACTGCCGCAGCGTGGTACACGGGTTTATCTTTCGCATCGATTGAGAAAGCTCGTGCACCAAGATCGCGAACGATGCGGCGTGCCAAACGTGTCGCTTTTGCGTCTCCTTCAATGCACCAATAGGCACGTCTCAGCGCTTCAACTCCGCCCTCCGGATCACTCACGGATGCCAACGGATGAATCGAACCGGTGTGCCAACCGTTTGCGGCGAGACTTGCAAACACCTTTGAAGACAACGCGCCGCTCGTGTGTAAGACCGTCGGATGCCCGTTACCCTTAATTCTCGCGAGATCCCCGGCGACGGTGACAATCTGATCGTCGGGGACAGAGACGATGATCAGATCCCCAAGTCGACCTTTCTCCAGCTCTTTTGCGACCAGGAGCTGACAGGAAACGTCTAACAACTGGGCGGTTTTACGGAGCTTTTGCCGGTTAAGACCCACCAACGAGACAATCTTGTATCCGGCCGACTCAAGCGCCATTGCGAGTGCGATCCCCAACCGGCCAGGTCCAATTAGGGAGACTGACGGCTTTCTAGCGGAGTTTCGTTTGACGTTCTTGGTCTTCGCCATCTGGTGGCTTCAGTTGCAAATCCCGCCTCGAGCTGATCTGGGCAGGAATTATCGCGTGTTTCAGGGTGTCATGGATTATAATGGCGAGCGATCAATCGGCTAAGCGTGTTTTAATTGATTTGGGTTTTAAGCGCGCAACCTTGCTGCAAAAGCCGAGCATCATAGACTGCGCGCTTGGAACACGCGAAAACTGCACTTCTGAACAACCCTACCCTCAGGTCGATTCGAGTTTGAGCGTTTTCGCCGCGAGCTGAGCTGGCGTGCACATCCCCTGGTCAGGAAAGAAGTCAGGAAAGAGCAGACAGCTTCTCCTTCTGAACTTAAGCTTTTGGAGGTTTTCAAATGAATAGCTTCTCCCGAGTGTTAACTGCACTGATTCTGACTACCTCGCTCCTGGCGAGTACGATAGCCGTCGCTGCTCAAACCACTACAACCAGTCCGG
>DATJKB010000012.1:0-5036 GCA_035491875.1 Pyrinomonadaceae bacterium
TACGGCCCACAATGGCGCCCCTCGTAATCCTGCCAGCTAAAAAGGAGCACTATGATGAATACGCACCGATTGAACCGTGTCGCTGTGCTACTTGCTGTCGTGTTGGTGTTATGGGTTCCGCTGCAGGCGCAAACTGCTATCAATGATTGGTCGCGAATAAGTTCCGTTGCCTCAGGGTCGAAACTGAAAATCAAACTCAAACGTGGGAAAACTGTGGAAGGAAGTCTTAACAGTGTCTCAGACTCGTCGATCTCTCTAGCGACTAAGAACACAACGCAGGACATCAAACGTGATGACGTGCAGACGGTCCACCGCGTAGTAAAGAAATCAGCTCTAACCGCGACAATGATTGGAATGGCTGTTGGCGCGGGTGCGGGCGCCGCTCTCGGCGCGATTGGAAGTAACGATAGTAGTTTTGACAAATTGGATCATGCGGTCACGGCAGGTCTTACCGTTGTCGGCGCGATTGCCGGCACGGTAACCGGTTATTTCATCGGGCGGAGCAGTCGGAAGAAAGAACTGATTTACGAGGCAAAGTAAGACATTGAAGATTTTAGATTGAAGATTGGCCGCTTGCCGGTTTCCGAGGTTTTCAATGTCGGTCCGCAAATCGTCAATCTTCAATCAACAATCTAAAATCTAAAATCAAAAATGACCCAGCTCCTATTTTCGACACTTCTAATCCTCTCAATCGCCGCAACGCCACGTTGGACCCCCTTGCAAACCGGAGTTAAGGCGCGGCTACGTGGTGTCAGTGCGGTGTCCCAGAAGACTGTATGGGCCAGTGGATCGATGAGCACAGTTATCCGTAGTGTTGATGGCGGTTCTTCCTGGCAGACGCTTGCCGTCACTACTGACCAACTCGATTTTCGCGATGTTGATGCTATTGATGGCAACACTGCTTACATTTTGAGTATCGGCAACGGCCCCGCGTCGCGCATCTACAAAACTACCGACGCTGGAGCAAGTTGGCAGTTGCAGTTTAAGAATGAAGATCCAAAAGCGTTCTACGACTCGATGTCTTTTTGGGATGCGACGCATGGAATTGCCATCGGCGATTCAGTCGAGGGACGGTTTTGCATCCTCACAACGACGAATGGACGCGATTGGAATCGGGTTACATCGTCAGCCTTACCTCGTGCGCTTGAAAACGAAGGAGCATTTGCAGCAAGTGGAACCAACGTCGCGCTCTTCGGAAAAACGCACGCGTGGATTGCTACGGGCGGTGCCGCTAAGACGCGTGTGCTGCGGACCAACGATGGCGGTCGAACATGGAACATTGTTGACACGCCTTTGAAAGCTGGACCATCAAGCGGAATTTTCTCAATCGCGTTTCGCGATGCGCGGCATGGAATCATTGTCGGCGGCGATTACCGAGAGGAGAAATTGGCAGTCGATAACGCGGCAATCACGAGCGACGGTGGCCTGACCTGGCAGTTAGTTAAGGGAATGTCGGGATATCGCTCGGCGGTCCACTACGTGCCCGGGACAAAGTGGGTGGTTGCTGTCGGACCTAGTGGTTCTGATTTTTCTGTGGACGACGGTCAAACATGGATACCGATCGCGGGTCCCGGATTCGATACCTTGAGCTTTGTTCCATCGCCGCGCAAGGAAGCGTCGGTTGCTTTTGCGGCTGGTGTTAATGGAACACTGGCACGTTTAGAGTTTGTGAGAAAGTAAAAAGCTTCGGCAGGATTTCAGGATTAAGAGACGCGTCGTAATTGCGCTCTGCGTCCACTGCGTCTCAGCGCCCTCTGCGTTAACGTTTGAAGCTGTTAGGTTCTCGAATAAACATTTAAACGCAGAGGACGCGGAGACGCAGAGGCCGCAGAGTCGCAGACGGCGCTGAGACGCAGAGGACGCAGAGCGCAATCCTGTCCAAGTTTTAAGCGGAACTAAAGGTCGTCTCCCGCGTTACAAGGTCTCAGCAAACCACACCTGAGGAGAGTTCAATGCTTCAACACAAAACCGTAACTGTCATCGTGGTCGCGCTTATGCTTCTCGTGAGTCCATTCTTCCTGCGGTCGGTGAAGACGAGCGAATCACCGGCGACCCAGGAAGACGGCAGAGAGAAATGGGAGTACCTGGTTGTTGGCGCGCCGAGCAATACAAACTTTAATGCGTCGGGCAATGACCGCATGAGAAAGCTCGACATGGGCGGGTTCGGCATTGAGGCTTTTGTTCTGGAACAACACATGGACAAGGTCGGCGCACAGGGTTGGGAGCTAGTCTCCGTTACTCATACCCCACGCGGCGAGCCAGTCTTCTACTTCAAACGATTGAAGCCAAGACATTGAAGATTGTTGATTGAAGATTGAAGAGTGGCGATTCCAATTGTCTATTGAAAGATCAGTCACGAACTTTAACTAGGCTTTCAATGAACAATCGTCAATCTAAAATCAACAATCTTCAATCTTCAACCGGCAATGTCTATAATCTGCTCGCCAGATGCTGCAGCTGCTCAATATCAACAACATTGCCCTGATCGATAGCCTGCGCGTTGACTTCGACAAAGGCCTCAACCTCCTGACCGGCGAGACCGGTTCAGGCAAATCGATCATCGTCGACGCGCTCGGCCTTCTGATAGGCGGCCGATTCACCACCGACTTGCTGAAGTCGGGCACTGACCGCGCATTTGTAGAAGGTCTCTTCCTTGTTTCGCCACATCCGCGACTCAGCTTGTTACTGCAAACAGCAGGAATCGATTCAGACGAAACGAACTCAAACGATCCTTTTGAACTGATCGTGCGCCGCGAATTGTCCACAGCCGGACGCAACAAGATCTTCATCAACCATCAACTCGCGACCCAAGCGCTGCTCAAAGAGCTGAGACCATTTCTGGTTGATATTCATGGGCAGGGCGATCAGCAGTCGTTGTTCAATCCTGCCACCCACCTCGAACTGCTCGACGATTTTGCCGGCAACGAAAAGTTGCGCGATGTCGTCAGCGAAGACTTTCGACGCTGGGAAAACCTAAGACAACAACTTGATGAGCTCGTTAGTGACGAGGCGAAAAGATTTCAGCTCCTCGACACGTTGAAGTATCAGATCGATGAACTCGAACGCGCGCAGCTTGTCGTCGGTGAGGATGAACAAATCGAAGAGGAGCGCCGCCGGTTGATGAATGTTGAGAGGCTGACGAGTTTGAGTCAGTCGAGTTACGCACGCATCTACGAAGACGACGACGCGGCGCTAGCGCGTTTGCGGCAGACGATCACTGACGTTACTGAACTCTCCGAGTACCATGCCGCTTTTCGTGACTACATCGAACCACTCGAATCAGCGCGAGCGTCGTTGGAAGACCTCGCCTTCACCTTGCGCGACTTTGCTGACCATCTTGAGTTTTCGCCGACGCGCCTGGCCGATATCGAAGAGCGAATGACTGAGTTATCAAGTTTGAAACGCAAGTATGGTGGTTCTTTGAACTCAGCTCTCGAACACCTTGCCCGATCGCAAGATCGACTTCAAGGCCTGGAACGATCTGATGAGCGCGCGGCTGAGTTGGAAAGGGAAGTGACAGACGCTCGCAAGAAGTATCTCGAGAGCGCGACGAAGCTTCATAAAGAGCGCGTGCGTGCCGCGCGAAAGCTTGAGCAGGAGGTAGAGCGCGGTATCAGGGAAGTGGCGATGGAGAACGGTCGTTTTGAAGTGCGTATTACATCGCCGCCGCGAGAAGAGTTAGAACAAGCCATTTACCGCATCGATAATTCGGGCTTCGACACTGTAGAGTTTCATTTTTCAGCAAATGTCGGTGAAGAGCTGAAGCCATTGGCCAACGTGGCGTCGGGGGGTGAAGCGTCGCGTTTGATGTTGGTATTGAAGACGGCGGTGAAGGCAGCCGAGTTTCCACGAACGATCGTGTTCGACGAGGTCGACTCGGGCATAGGCGGACGCGTGAGCGAGGCGGTTGGCGTGAAACTCAAGACACTATCGCAAACCAACCAGGTGTTGTGTGTGACGCACCAGGCGCAGATTGCGCGGTTTGCTGAACATCATTTCGTTGTGGCGAAAGAAACTGTGAAGGGTCGCACACGCGTGAGTGTGACGAAGCTGGACCATGGTGGTCAGGTTGAGGAGATCGCGCGAATGCTTACCGGTGCAGAGATCACCGACAGCGCCCGACGCCATGCAAAAGAGTTGTTGAGATAAACGTTGCCGAATACCCCCAACGGCAGTTGGGGGATCGTTCAAGTCCAAGCTACAACAAAGAGGAAAAGGAACTTGGCGCGCCGCGCATTCGGTAGAGTTTTATTGTGCAAGTTCGTTCGCGGCGCGTCCGACTCATGAACAGTCGCGGCTGGTAGGTTGGACCTGAACAATCCACCAACTGCCGTTGGTGGTATTTAATCCGAGGAAATCCTATGAAAATCGTGGTCCGTTCACTGATTCTCACATTACTCGTCGCTGCTCCATCTTTCGCGCAGAATTCACCTACTGCCAGGATCGACGCCTACATCAAATCTGAAATGCAGAAGCAGCAGATACCGGGGGTGGCGGTTGGTGTTATGCGCAACGGCACAATCATTCTCGCGAAGGGCTACGGCCTTGCGAACGTCGAGCATCAGGTTCCAGTAACACCTTTGACGATCTTTCAATCAGGGTCGATGGGGAAACAATTCACGGCCACCGCAATCATGATGTTGGTTGAAGAAGGTAAGCTCAGTCTCGACGATTCAATCGCCAAGTATTTTCCTGGCGCGCCGGCTACCTGGGACAAGATCACCGTTCGCCACTTGCTCACGCACACTGGTGGCATGACCGATTATCCATCGGACTTCGATTTTCGTCGCGATTACACCGAAAGCGAGATGCTCGAAAAGATCAAGCTCGTCCCACTCGCATTTCAACCTGGCGAGAAGTGGAGTTACAGCAACCTGGGATACGTGACTTTGGGAATCCTCATCAACAAAGTCAGCGGACAATTCTACGGCGACTTCCTGCGCGACCGCGTCTTCAAGCCTTTGGGAATGACGACGGCACGTGTGATCAGCGAAGAAGATATCGTGCCGCATCGTGCCGCCGGTTACAGACTTGTG
>DATJKB010000013.1:0-7885 GCA_035491875.1 Pyrinomonadaceae bacterium
TTTGGCGCCAAATTGAATGTCGCGGGGGTTGTTGCGTTGCGTCGTAACTAAACCGAACGCGGCGTTGGGCGCAGCTGCCGTCCCCGGATTAAGGCCCATGCCTGCGCCAAAGTACGGATGGTTGAAAGCATTCAAAGCTTCCGCACGAATCTGAATGCGTTTTCCTTCACTAATGTGAAAGTTCTTTGTCAGCGACAGGTTCGCAACCGAGTACGGCTGGTTCCGCAGACTGTCGAGCGTGGTCGGCACATTGCGGATTCCGAAGCCCGTCAGAGTTACTAATCCCGGAGCTTCGATCGCCGAACGGTCGATACCAAACTTGCCGCCTTGACCGTCGCCTTTGCCGAGTTGACTCGTAATCGTGTTCACATCGCCGGGGAAATACAGGTTCGAGGTAAGCACGAATGGCTCACCACTCTGCCACTCATAGGTTCCATTGACCTGCCAGCCGCCGATAAAAAAATCGACAACGCGGTTCATGTCGTTACCAACGGCACGACCACGACCAATTGGTAATTGGTAAATGCCGGCGAATGTAAACCGATGCGGTCGATCAAATTGCGAGATTCGATCTTCGAGAAGGGTGTCTGTCGGATTCAGGTAACCGATCTTCTCGCGCAGATTTGAATAAGTGTAAGTCGCGGTCAACGAAACATCATTGGAGAAGCGCTTGTTAGCCTGCAACTGCAAAGAGCGATAACGATTGCTTCCGTTGTATTCCTGGATAAAAAGGTTTGTGAATTGTGGAAACGCGAGCAGCGATTGCGCGCGCGTTATCGTCGTCGCGGTATTAAACGGACTACCACCCGGCACCAGGTTCCTGAATGGATTCGGAATCGTTGCAGACAAGAATGTGTTGGCCGCTGCATCAGTAGTTGGATTGTCGCCAAGGAACTGGCGCGGCACGAAATCCAGGTTCTTATTGACAGCGAGGTTGTAGCCGTAGGCATGAATGTAGTTGGCTTCAACAACAATCTGACCTGGTAACTCTCGCTGGATTCCGAAGACGGCTCTCGCAAATTTTGCGTTCTTGCGCTGGAGTCCGATGATCGGGAGATCACTCGCCGCGACATCAGCACCAATCCCCGTCAACAGGCCGAGGCTCGACCCGAATGAAGGCTGAACACCACTCACGCCAGCCGGAAACGGATTCGTTAACGTCGCAACGAACGTCAAACCATTATTGTTCGTCGGCACAAAAGGAGTCGTACCTGCAAAACCGATCTGTTGCGGCGTCTCGATCATGAACGGCGCCATGAACATTCCAAAGCCGGCGCGAAGAACAGTCTTTTCATTTACCTGGTAAGACAGTCCAAAGCGCGGCTGCATGTTGCTGCGATCGGCTTCCCAAACATTGCGATTGTTTTCGTTTGCAAACGTGTAGCCACCCAGCACGTGGAAGTTGGCGGGGGTGACAACAAAGTTGCCAGGGTTAGCGTTGAATGAAGTCGTGTAAGCGGCGCGCACCTGCGCTTCAATTGGGCTCGGCGTGCCAAAGTCGAAGCCACGCAGAATTCGATCGAACCGTTCGGTCAGACCCTGCTCAAGGTCGTAACGCAAGCCGAGGTTCAACGTCAGTTTTCGATTGATGCGCCAGTCGTCCTGGATAAAGAACCCGTGATACATAGATTGGACTGAATAATTGATCGAGTTATCAATCTGGCTAGCGTTGCCGCCGGAGCCGGTCGTCGGAACTCCGAGCATAAACGCAGCGATGTCGCGGCCAAACACATTTCGTAGAGTGCTCGAGGAATTGGAGGCCGGCGCGGTGTACAGACCGTCAAAGAAAAACTGACCACCTTTATACGCATCGGTGCTGAAGTTCTCGCGGACAACGCGCAAATCGTAACCATACTTCAACGTGTGATTATCAACGACCTGCGTCAGCGTCGGTTGCAAAGAGAACATATAGAACGGACGTATTCTTCCTTCGTTCCAATCTGATCTAGTTGAGCCAAGCGTCGAACGAATCGGTCGGGTCGCATCTAGATTTCGAATCATCATGCGCGGTATGTACTGATAACCTCGCATCGCCTGCAGGGACGCGGCAGCGAAACCTAATGTCGCCGGATCGAACGATTCAGCCGGCCGTCGCTCCTGAACAAATCGATTCAAGCTGCTGCGAATATCGAGAACGATATTCGGTGTCATCGCATTCGTGTAGTCAATGCTGCCACCATCGTTCGTTCGATATTCAAAGCCCTGGGTGATCGGAAAACCGTTGACGATACCTGCCCAATCCTGACGGTCCTCAGGATTGAAGCTGTGGTAGTACTTTCCAAAAATCGATTGGTTCGAGCTGATGCGGTGATCGATGCGTGTCAGCCACGCGCGATAGTCCTGGTGTCGGAGCTGGTTTGAGAAGAAGTTGTTCTGGGTTCCCGCGGCGACTCCGGTAATGTTCGGCGACGGATAATACTTGACGAGATTCACCGCAACCGGATTCAGCAGGCCGGTCGGTATCTTGTTGCAGGTTGAATTAGCGGGCAGCGCCCCAGACGTCGGACATCCGAATGATGAGCGCACGACGTTGCTTCCACTTTGTACTCCGGAAAACGGGTTGAAGATAACGACGTTCGCCGGGTCCGCAATGTTGTTTCGATTTACGATTAGCGAAGAGAAGTCACCACTTCTCATTGCATCGGTGGGAACGGTGAAGATCTGCGGTTCCGCGATATTGTCTTTCAGTCCTTCGTAAGAGACGAGAAAGAACGTTCGATCCTGACCGTTGTACATGCCAGGTAGATAAACTGGGCCATTAAAAACGCCACCAAAGCGGTGATAAGTTCGCTCCGGTCGAGCTTGATTACTTCGATTGCCAAAGAAGTTGTTTGCTGTTCGCCTTCGATCGCGATTGAAGTACCAGCCAGAGCCGTGTACATCGTTGGTCCCTGTCTTCACGGCGACGTTGACAGTCGCGCCTGCCGAGTATCCGTGCTGAGCGTCGAACGTATTTGTTTGAACTTTGAATTCCTGAACGGCATCGGACGGCGGTGAGAATCCGACACCACCATCAAAAGCATAATTCGGTGAACCATCAAGCGTGATCTGGTTTGCGCCGGTGCCGCCGTTCGATCTAAACGCGGCGAGATTTCCGTTCGAAGTTGGACCAGTGAAAAGTGGATTACCTGTGTAGGCTATTCCGGGAGCCAGGGTTGCGAGCTGATACGCCGTGCCTTCTGTCAGCGGCAGCTCACTAATTTGTTGACCCGTGACAACTGTGCCGGTGTTTACGATGCCGGTATCGAGCGCGAGCGCCGAGGCGACTGTCGTCACCATTGCCGTCACACCAATCTCGAGCTGAACATCCAGAGTCAACTTATCAGCAACGCGTACCTGAATACCGTCACGCACGGCGGTATTAAAGCCGTCTTTGGTGACTGTTAACGAGTACTTACCCGGCGGTACAAGCGAGAAACTGTAAGACCCATCCCCGTCCGTGGTCGCCGAAACGACGACGCCCGTTTCGATATTCTTCAGGTCGACCTTACTGCCAGGCACGACGGCGCCTTGTGGATCCATGATCTTGCCGTTCAAGGACCCGCGGAATTCCTGTGCACTTGCAGTGAAGGCAATCACCAGCAATAAAAGGCTGGTCCAAAACGGACGTCGATAGGCTTTAAAGTTATTCATGTCTTACTTCTCCGTAATTCGCAAAACTGCGCCGACTAGCAACTTACTGCCTAAATTAGTTTCTTGGTATGACCACATGCCTGATTCATCGTTTCAATGTCCAGCCGAACAATTGCTGATGGCTGGCTGTTGATGGTCTCCGGCATCGTCGTCAGATTCACTCGAATTGTCGTTTTCGCTTCTAAAAACAGGGCGTTCTTGGAACACTTTGTAGGGCGCCCATTCTGCCGCAGTGAAGGTGGGCTGTCAAGATAATTTATTACCAATTAACAAACGGGGATCTGGCCGGTAAGACCAATTTACAATCGAGAAAGGAGCGGTTCGGAAATTATCAGCTAAAAGGCGCCAGTAAAAAAGAGTCTGCTCAATTGGGCATTTTGATCTTGATATCGAAACGGAACACAGAATCTGGGGAGTTTTCGCTTCCCGTATCGATGTACCTCTCTTGATCAGGTGCGAGCCAGTCGACCTCTGGAGACGAAGGATTCCGGACGATGATCTTGTATTTGCCATCTCCGACCAAGATCTTGTATTGGCCATCGTCGTCGACCTTCGCTGCAACATAACAGGTCTCACAGCCCGCCTTCTGAAAGATGAGGGTTTCACTAGTTGCCGGTAACGGGCCGTTGGGCGACTTTACAGTACTGAACCCTTGAACTCTTCTTAGATCGCGCTCGGACAGTCTTCGCGTTGCCTATTCCCTCGCCTGTGAAACCGGGCGAGATTCAAACAGCTCAACGAATGTCCGATACGCTTCAGCTTGTCGTCGCCACTCCCGACAACTCGACATCGAAGAAACCGGTCAACGTAAGTATGCGTTTCTTCATTGTTGAGTGTAGGGAGCGTCGACGACAAGCTGAAGCGTATCGGACATTCGTTGAGCGCTTTCGATGTCAACTGTTTCACGTGGAGTGGAGTTGCGGCCGAACTAACGGCCCATCCAACCACCATCGACGACGAGCAGGTGACCGTTGACGTAATCGCTGGCTGGTGAAGAAAGGAAAACGGCGGCGCCGGCAACGTCTTCAGGTTCGCCCCAACGTCCTGCGGGAATGCGTTCGAGAATTTGCCGGTTGCGAGTTTCGTCGGCTTGCAGCGCTGCAGTGTTGGTCGTGCGCATGTAGCCGGGAGCGATCGCGTTCACGTTGACGTTGTGTTTGGCCCATTCGTTGGCGAGCGCTTTTGTGAGTTGAGCTACACCGCCTTTTGACGCGGCATAAGCGGGAACTGTAATTCCACCCTGGAACGATAGCAGCGAGGCGATGTTCACGATCTTTCCGCCACGTTCATTCTCGATCATTTGCTTACCGACCATTCTCGATAAGCGAAAGACACTTGAGAGATTAACCTCAATCACTGTGGCCCAATCATCGTCGGAATAATCGACAGCAGGCGCGCGCCGGATCGTTCCGGCGTTGTTGATGAGGATGTCGAGGCGGTCGAATCGCTCGATGGTTTTCTGGAACAGCTCGCTTGCGGTTTGTGGCTGACTCAAATCACCCGTGACTGCAAACGCAGCACGACCCATGTCAGTTATGGCTTTGCAGGTCGCTTCGGGTGAGCGCGTGTTGCCGTGACAGGTGACATCGGCACCGGCTTCTGCGAGCGCAATGGCAATCGCTGCCCCGAGTCCGGTTGCAGCTCCGGTAACTAATGCAATGCGATTGTCGAGCTTGAATTTGTCGAGAGACATAAAAGAACATCCACAGATTACCCAGATTACACAGATTTAGAGCTTAGAAGGCTCAGTTGAGTAGTGGCCAAGGCTAAGAGCGTAAGCATCGTAACTCAACTCCGCTGTCTAAGCTCTAAATCTGTGTAATCTGCGTAATCTGTGGATGTTCTTTTATTCCGTGATCTTCGGACCACCGTTGCCATTTAGAAAATCTTCTCTCAATGGCGTGAAGATATCGATCAGCACAACTTCTTCATCCATCATTGTCGCACCGTGCCAACACTTCGACGGAAAATGTAGCACGTCGCCGCTTGATGCGATCTGTTCCTTTCCTTCGATGAAGAATCGAACCCTACCTCGTTCGACAATCGTCATTTGCTCGTGGAGATGATCGTGTTCGGGCGTTACCAGAAAAGGGCGAAAGCGAAAACGACAGATCATCATGCGATCGCCTACAAACATCTGGCGCTGGATCCCCTCGCTGACTTGTTCGACAGGAATCGTGTCCCAGTTGAGATGTTTCGGCAGCCCATTTTGCGAGACATCACCATTCGATCCACTTGATTCGTTGCCAGGAGAATTATTAGACATTGCAGTCTCCTCTACTTCTTATCGCTGACCGCTTCGAGACCGGATCCGCCGGCCGCGTATTCAGGCTGGACATTCACTACGCCGTAAAGTCGATCCTCGCCCTCTTTGATCGCAGCCATCATCCATAAAAAGTTTATCTGCCCGCCCGGCGCAGCAACGTTCGGATGATATCCCTGCGGCATCAACACCACGTCGCCTTCGCGCACGACTTGAACAAGCTCCGGGTCATCAGGATTCGTGTAAACAAACTGAACGCCGAACGACGGCGCCGGCATGTCGATGAACAAATATGCTTCTTCGAGTAATCGCGCGTGTTCGTGCGGCGGCCACGACGTCCAATTCCCTGGCGTCGAAAAAGTCACGCCGGCCATGATGCGACCTGCCTCAACGTTTGCGCCGATGAGGACGTTGAGATCGCGTTCCGCCGGAGGCTTCCCAGCGATCAAATGAAGCTTCGGATTCTGACGCACTTCTTTGTACGAAACGAACTTCAATGGATACTGCTTCGAGACCGGTGCTGAGACTTCAGCAATATCACAGCCATCGGCACCATTCGCGCTCACTTCAATCTCGGAATCACGCGGCACATAGACGGCGTCGTACTGGTCCAGGTCGTACGACTCTCCACCAGTTTTCACTGTCGCCTGGCCCTTCAAACAAATCAGTCCTGTTTCGTGATCGTTGTTTGGGAAAACTTCTGGCGCACTATCGGCAGCAAGCGTGATGCGACCATAATGCAGGAAGCGCGCAGCTGTTTGTCCTGGTGCCACCGCAGTGCGTCTTCCTTTTCCTTCATGAGTGCGCGGCACATAACACGTTTGTGGATCAATTCTTTCCAAAGCAATCTGCTGACTCATTACATCCTCCGTTTATGATTATTTTGGAGTGCGGCGACCTGTCGCCGCTTTCAGCGGTTGCGACTCGTCGCAGCCATGAAGACAAAAGCGGTGCCAGGTCACCGCACTCCAAAACTTGGGCGCAGCGTAAGCCGGTACTTCAAAGGTCGGTTAGTTTGCAGCGTTAGATTCTCGGCGTCAAACCGAAGGTGCAATGGAATCGCGCCATGCACTCCACGCCCCAACGCACTATCGCCAGTTGCCATCACCGACCTCTTGATCGGAAACGATTCGCCCGTCAACTGAACTTCCAAGGCACCACGCTGCGAGAAAAATCGATCGACACGTTTGCCCCGAACGTCCTGTTCCGTACTCACATTTGCATAGGTGCTTGGAACGGCAAGTCGCCAACTACGAATCGTCAAGGGCTTATCCGCTGTCAATGTCTCTTCTCGCACGAGTGTTCCATTCACTATACGCCAGGTGACCTCACTCGTCAGACCAACGTCAACCGGCTTACCCGGGCTACCACCTACAACTGCCCACCGTTTCCAACGAATCCGCAACGACTGACCATCAGTAGCGGCCTCAACTGAATCAGCGCCATCGGTAGTCACAACAATACGTCCGTCAGCCAATTCTATGTTCGGCACAAGGGCCGGGTAGACCGTCTCGACCGGCGCCGCGAATCCCGCTAATCCAAAAGGCGCAGGAAGATAATCACTGGCCCCCGCCTTTGGCCCAGTCGTGATCGGCAAGGCGAAACGAAGAGCATCCTGCCTGACAAGCCAAACTCCAAAGACGCGATCTGGATCTCTGCGAAAGAACTCGAATCGACTTACGCGACCCAAACTCGGCACGGCAGGGAATGTTGTCACTCCTTCACTAACGAGAGCATTCATCAAGGCCGTGTGAGAGTTTGCGAGCTTACCGAAGAAACCAGTCGTTTGTTGCCACTCTCGTTCACGACTGATGTAGGAATAGTTTCCGCGTCCGAATGCAAAGATCGATAAGAGGTGCGCATCCGGACGATAGTCATGGTGCAAGTAATTCCAGGCTTGATAATACAGCGCTGCGATGTCTGACAGGGGTGCGGGCCGAAACTCGGGATGAGCTGCAAGAAAACCAGCGATCTCCGGCGTATCGAGAT
>DATJKB010000014.1:0-2129 GCA_035491875.1 Pyrinomonadaceae bacterium
GCTGCTGAAGCGGCTGCCGGGTTGGGAAGCAATCAAACTCAGTCGTGGTCATTATCGCTCCTGCGGGAAAGATCCGATTGCCTGTTGTGTTAGCGACTTGATTGGTGCTGAACCAGTCGTCCGCACAGGCCGCGAAGCAAATTACGAGCGCGGCAAAGACACGGGTCGATTCTGGGATGTCGGGGCGACGAACGTCCATTGGACCATAGTCAGCGATGAACAGGTAGAGCAGGGAATCAAGGAAGCAATAAGTCGAGTGCGCGCGCCTGGAGTGATCATTGAAGGCAACAGTTTTCTGCAGTTTGTAGACGCTGATTTAGCGATCATGTGCGCACGGTCTGACGGTGGCAAAGTAAAGCCATCAGCACGTGATGTCTTAAGAAAGAGCGACGTGCTGTACATCTCATCACTCGATACAGATAGTCGCCGTGCACACGAAGAATTTGATCAGTGGCGTTCTACGTTGTCGGTTGATCTTAAGCTCGATCATCTGCCGGTCCTGACCTTTGAAGATCTTCCACGACTCGTTGAAATGATCGAAAACGTAAGATCCGCCGACAATCTGCAGATGGTGTAGTTCTGAGCTGAGACTTGCGTCGCCATTCAGTGAGATCACCCCCTTCATGTGGGTGGAGACTCAATTTCGACCTAGAGCACAACTAATAAAACTGAACGCGCCGCGCATTTAATGACACCACCCACTTCATGTGGGTGGAGACTCAATTTCGACCTAGAGCACAACTAATAAAAACTCAACGCGCCGCGGATTTGATGACACCACCCACTTCATGTGGGTGGAGACTCAATTTCGACCTACAACACAAGTAAATAACTCGACGCGCCGCGCATTCAGCAGAGCTGTATCGTTCAAGTTCGTTCGCGGCGCTCCTTGAGTAGAGTGAATCGCGTAGTCTTTGGGGATAGCGGCCGACTAGGGCGAAATTAAAGAACCACCTGTATGAAACAGGTGGTCTTCCATCATTATCCGACTATTAACCGCCTTGGCCGAGCGGAGGATCGGTTATGGCCGCAGGTTGTGTTCGGTTGACGTGGATCGTATTACTGTCTGAGTCGAGATAGAAAGAGTTCGTGCCGGTCGCACTGACGCCTTCTCTGACCTGTGGGTCCGCATTGATCGTGTAACCCGCCTGCTGACTCGTCGATTTCGGAATGACCTTCAGCGTATAAACGTAACCATCAACAACGGGCGTCGAACCGCTGAAACGCGTGTCGAGCAGATTCTCTTTTAGCATCTCCTCGAAGGTTCCGAATGTGCTCCGTTGATGCGAGTTGTAAAAGAGCATCTGCTGTTCGGCGATCGACCGAAGCGTTTTGACAGCGGCTGCTTCGTTGGCAGATTTGACAGCCGCTCGCCATCCGGTCACGCCGACGGCGATGAGGATGCCGATGATCGCAATAACGATCATCAATTCAATTAGCGAGAATCCTCGCTGATTTCGCTGCTTTCTATTTAGGGGTTTCATAAGTGCCTCCTCCGAGCCTTTACACGAACTAATGAATCGCTGGTTCCTTATTTACCTGATCCTGGCCCGGATACTTCCAGTCGGCGTTAAGTCTACTACAGGATTCCGCTGACGGCACAACGCCCAAAGGCTTCCGCTACATCTTACTGACACGTCCTTACTTACAATGTAGAATGCAAACGGCACGATGCGGAACATTGAACCCATTACTGGTGGCCGAACTGCAAGCGCGATTGAGCAAATCGACCGGCTTCAAAATGCAGTCGAGACCGTAATCAAAGGCAAGCCCGAAGCGATCCGGCTCGCCATCGTAACGCTGATCGCGGGCGGTCATCTCCTGGTTGAAGACGTTCCCGGGGTCGGCAAGACGACGCTGGCACATGCGCTCGCGCGCGCCCTGGATTGTAGCTTTCAACGCATCCAATTCACTTCTGATCTACTTCCGTCAGACGTCATTGGGCTATCAGTCTATAACCAGCACAGCGGTGTCTTTGAGTGGAAACCGGGCCCGGTTTTCGCGAATGTTGTTTTGGCAGACGAGATCAATCGAACCACTCCAAAAACGCAGTCGGCGTTGCTGGAGGCAATGGCTGAGGGACACGTGACCGTTGAAGGAGTGACGCACCAACTGCCGGCGCCGTTCAT
>DATJKB010000015.1:0-4064 GCA_035491875.1 Pyrinomonadaceae bacterium
CCAATCTCATCGAAGTATTCGATTGGGTTGACACGAACGAGCGCGCCTGTGGGACAGTTCTCCTCACACGAGTAAGCCTGGCGACTCGCACCCGCAGGATTGAGTCCGGTGTTTTGACAAAGGTTGCACTTTATCGCCACCACATCGTCGCCGTCTGAAAATGCTTCGACCGGTGCGGGCTTTGGTCGCAAGAGGTTCTTGATCGCGGTTATCACACTGAAGGAACGCGGCGGAACATTACGCGGCACCATGGTGATTGCGTCGTAAGGACACTGTGTCGCGCAATCAAAACACCCGATACAATCCGCCGCGTGTATGTCGACCTGACCTAACGGATCACGAAAGATCGCGCCGGTGGGACAGCCAGTTAGACACTCCGGATCTTTGCAGTGCAAGCAGACCTGGGGGACCAACGCATGCTGTAATCGACGCTTGCCGATCCCAACCGGACGCTCGATCTGAATACCGCGACGTAACAGGCGCGATTGGCCGTGCACTTTATGACACGCCAACGAACAGTTCCCGCAACGAACACACAGATCCATGTCCATCACGAGAAGATTTGCGCCATCGATCACGCCGGTAGCGATCTCTTGTTCCGACGACTTAAGGGCTTGAATATCTGAGTTGTCGATCGCTTTGGGAACAAACTCTTCATCACCGCATATTCTGGAGAACAGCGTTGCCAGTTCGGCCCGCAACTTTGGATCGTTGGAGATCGTGGTCAGAGGTATTTCGAGTGCTTCGGTTCGCGCCATCACGCTGGCTGAGTATTTCCATCTCTCCGGCTCTTTTACTCCTTCCAGTCCCAGGCACTTCCCTGCCCCCAAAAAGTCCACAGCAATCGACTCACTTAAAAGCATTACCACTTCGGTTGATGTTGGATGGATTGGAATCCCATGCGATCGCCTGGTCCAACCACTCTTAATGAAAACAACCCGATCGATCGGCGCGCCTTCCTGACAAAGAACATGGTGCTTTCCATAAACCACGTACCGCGCCACGCGCTTCAGTTCGTTCAGCAATTCATCACTGACGCCCGGCCCACGACCCAAATGCAAATCTTCGAACACACGACCAAGGCCGTGCGCACGATACGTTTCGTCCAGGATTTGTCCGAACTTGGGAAGTTTGCGAAGCAGTCGTAAAGCGGGACGGTCTACCTCGAGCACGACAGCTTTGTTACCAGCAGGTACCGAGATTGTGGCGTTGCGCTCGATCCCGGCGAGCAATGCCATTTCGCCGAAGCAGGTTCCGGGAAGAAGCTCGCCTATCTTGTTTTGGCCCCCGGATTCGTCACTAACTTCGACGTCAAGCGTGCCCTCGACGGCGATGTAAAAGGTGTTGCCGCCCCACTCGCCCTGACGCATGATTTGCTCGCGTGCGTCGTACTCGAGAAGCCTGACGTAAGGTCCCACTCGTTTGCCGTTGCCATAATCGCGCCCTTGTACGATTACTTCGAGATCGCTCTCGTACTTTTGTCTTCCGTTTTGTTCGTCGAAAAGTTCAGACGTGGGCGCCAGGGTTTTGACAGACTGAACTACGCGCTCCCGGTCGGTGATTTCGCGCGGCATACGCTGGTTATACTAAATACAGAAAGAAATAGAAATATCGATTCTCAGTCTGGCATGCTACACTTTTCCAACTGATCCCCCAGCGGGAGTTTCAGGTTTAGGGTTTCGAGTGTTGATTTCGAACCCTCGAAACTCGAAAGCTATAGGACTCTAAACTGGTATTGATCATAAATGGCCGCTGATTCACTCTATTCACTTCCACTCGAACAACAGATCGGGCAATTCTTCTTCATAGGGCTTTCGGGGACCGAACTGGACGCGGAAACGCGCGACCTCATAAAAGAGGTTCAGCCCGGAGGTGTCATCATTTTCGGGAGGAATGTTGCTGCTCCCAGCCAGTTGCGCTTGCTGCTTGATGGCGTACGCGAACTGTTGCCGACTCCACCTCTTCTCGGTGTCGATCAAGAAGGCGGACTGGTCGATCGATTGCGCAAGATCTTTACACCGATGCCGTCGGCTCGCACTATCCGGCAACACGGCGATCTTGCAGCAGCGCGGGCGCTCGGTCGCATCACGGGAGAGGTCTTACGCTTACTTGGCTTCAACCTGAACTTCGCCCCCGTCATGTCGATCATGACGGAAGATCGCGATCTTCTCTCGAACGGACTCTACTCGCGTTCGTTCGGTCGTTCGCCCGGAGAGGTATTGGGATACACCACGGTTTACATGCGCGGCCTTCAAGGCGCAGGCTGCCTTGGCTGCCTGAAACACTTCCCGGGCATTGGCGCCGGCGAAGTTGATTCACATGAGGAAATGCCGGTCGTCAAACTCTCGCACGACGACCTAATCGCGCAAGACCTCGCGCCATACATCGAACTCTTTCAAAGGAAAGATGATCGCGTTCGGTGCGTAATGGTGAGCCACGGAGGGTTTCCCAACATCGATATTCATAAGGAGATGACAGGCGGCCTGTTGGAACCAGCGTCACTGAACTACAGCATCGTGACCGAGTTGCTGAGACAGGAGCTTGGCTATCAACACCTGGTAGTAACCGACGATCTTGAGATGGGAGCGATTGCACGCCACTGTGATATTGAGTCGGCCGCGCTAAGGGCCTTCAAAGCTGGTGAAGATATGTTGCTGATCTGCGCCACCCCTGACAAGATTCATCGCGGGTTTAGATCGCTGCTCAACGCTGCGAAGGAAGGACGACTTCCCAAAGATCGGATGCGCAGCTCACTGCGGCGCATCGCAGCTACCAAGGCAATTGTTCAGCCACCTCTTCCGTTCGACCTTGAACGTATCCAAATTTTGTCGAATGACATTCTTAAACTGAACGAGAAACTGAACTACACCTACGGAGGCACCATTAAGTGAGGACTTGGATCTCGATCTTGCTAACCCTGCTGCTCGCTGCCACCTTCCTTTCAGGAGGATGCCGGCGCCGCAATAACGGTTTCGTCATCGCGCTAGGTGACAACGTCCGAACGATCGATCCGATTGGCTCACCTTCAGTTGATGCGGCCAGTGAACGCGTTAGAACCCTCATGTTCAATTCACTGGTGAAGAAGGACGATAAGTTTGATTACGTACCTGAGCTTGCTTCAGATGTTAAGCGTTCCGACGATGGCCTCGTTTTTACTTTCACGTTGCGCGACGGGGTGAAGTTTCATGACGGCCGAGTGTTGTCGTCGGCTGATGTTAAGTACACGCTCGATACCGTATTCACCAGAGACTTCGCGAAATCCGCAAGTTTCTATGAAGGCTCTGGCGCTGATAAACGTAGCCTCATTAAAAGCGTCGAGGCTCCTGATGCGAAGACCGTGGTAGTTACTCTCACGAAGCCGTGGGTAGGACTACTCTCGAATCTGGTTCCGGTCGCGATCATTCCCAAGGACAGTTACGAATCGCAGAAAACTCATCCGCTGGGTACCGGACCATTCGTCTTCGGTAACTACGACAACGCGCAGCAGGTAGTTGATCTCACGGCGTTTCCTGATTACTGGGAAGGCCCGGCTAAGCTTCAATCAGTTCGGGTGCGCGTGATCTCAGATATGAATGCGCTGCAGGCAGAACTGCAAGCCGGGGGTGTAGATATCGCGCCTCTCCCGACCAGCCTTTCACCCGACGCAGCGAAGCAGTTGGGCCAACATCCAAATCTCAAAGTTCTTCAATTTAATGGTTCGAATGTGAACCTGCTCACCATTAATACATCCTCATCGCCACTCGATAACGTTAAAGTGCGGCAAGCAATTGCGTACGCGATCGATCGCGAGAGCATGATTAAGAACTTGCTGCAAGGCTACGGGAAAATTGCTCATTCAATCATTCCAGAAGAATCATGGGCCTACACGCCAGGCCAAACGTATACTTACGATCCGGCCACTGCGAAGAGACTGCTCGACGAGGCGGGCTTCAAGGATCCGGACGGGGACGGACCACAAATGCGGTTTTCAAAACCGATTATCTACAAGGTATCGGGCAGTAGCGCGGCTGGCCGCAACTACGCTGGCGTGATCCAGAACTACCTTAAAGTCGTTGGCATTCCGG
>DATJKB010000016.1:0-9196 GCA_035491875.1 Pyrinomonadaceae bacterium
AACGGTGTAACTTCCGCCGGCCAGCAAATCAGAAAACGAATAGAAACCGTTCGCATCGGTAATAGCTGAGATCGTACCAGCCTGGCCCAAACCCACGGTTACTCCGCTTAACCCGGCACCGTCCGGTCGAGTGATTCGTCCGCGGATTGAATGCCGATTGAGGCGGCCGCTAAATGTGATGCTGACGTTATCAGTCGGATGCTCGATACTCTGGCTGCTCGTAGTAAAACTGTAATGTTGCTTGCTTACCGACAGGGTATAGCTTCCGGTTGTCGGCAAAGAGGAGAATCGGGCGCGGCCCTGTGAGTCTGTCTGAGCATTAGCTGAGTGTGAGCCACTGACTGCGATAGTCGCTCCGTTCAAGGCAGCGCCGTTCTCATCCACAACACTAATGGTGATCGCGACGTGTAACAAATTCGCGCTGAAGTTTGCGGTTTGGTCCGCTGCGAGATCCTGGAGGTTCAAGCTAACTGGCGTAAAAGAAAATTCGGTCGACGTTGGGACTACGGTGTAGTTTTGACCAGCTGGCAGATTCGCGAATGAGTAGAAACCGTTGGTGTCGGTGGTAACAGAAGCGATTGACGACTGGCTCAACCCCACAGTCACCCCGCTGACGGCGGAACCATTAGCGCGGGTAATGTGGCCGCTAATTGAATGACGGTTCAATTGCGCGTTGAACTCAAGTGTCACGTTCTCTTGCGGCTGATCGATTGTGCGGCTACCTGGTGAAAATGTGTAGTGACGCTTACTGACTGTCACTGTGTAGGCGCCGGTTGTTAATAAATTTTGGAATCGGAACTGGCCGTTTTGATTGGCGATGGTGGAGGCCGATTGCGTCCCGCTCAGGTTGACGGTCGCACCGCTAATCGACCTGCCATCTTCATCCACTACACTGCCGTCGAAAGAAACATAACGTGGATTGCCGACGAAGTAGGCTGTTTGATTGGCGGATAGATCCTCAAAGGCGATGTTCTCGGGGGTAAAGTCGTAATGGTTCGAAGACGGAATCACTGTGTAGCTCACACCAGCAGGGAGTTGTGTGAAGGAGTAGTAACCGTTCGCGTCAGTGGTCTGTGATTCGGCAGACTGGTCCAACGAGACAGTGGCTCCGCTGACACCGACTCCGTTGGGATCCGTGATTCGTCCATTAATAGAATGACGATTCAGTTGCGCAGTAAACCTTAAATTCACGTTTTCGTCGGGAGTCGAAACACTGTGGCTTGCTGGAACGAATGAATAATATTGCCTGGAGGCCGCGACGTTGTAGTTGCCGTTTGCGGCAAGTCCCGAGAATTGAAAAACACCCTGGGCATCAGTGATGGCGAGGACAGTTTGCGACCCGGTTAGGTTAATTGTTACACCGCTGACTGGATTCTCGTTCTCATCAACTACAGTTCCTGCAATTGCGACGATCGTTCGATTAGCGGAAAAGTCTGCCGTTTGATTGGCCGACAATCCCTGAAACGTCCTCGTGGCCGGCGTGAATGCGAATTCTGCTGAGAGGGGAACGATTGTGTAGTCCTGAGTAGCGGCTAACCCGGAAAAAGAATAATAGCCATTCGCATCAGTTGTTTGCGCGGTCCCGGTTCCGTCTACCTGCACAGTAACGCCGCCTACTGGTGTCCCGTTTGGTCGTGTGATTTGTCCGCTGATTGCATGACGGTCTACCAATCCATTGAAACTAAAGACTACGTCATGCGGCGGTCGTACAACTGTTTGACTACTTGTCGCAAAGCTGTAGTGCTCCCTGCTAACAACGACTGTGTAGGTGCCGCTAGTAGGAAGGTCCAGGAATCTGAAATTGCCTTGCGAGTCAGTGACTGTGCTTGTAGATTGCGATCCGCTTAGTAGAACGGCAACGTCGGGAATTGGGGCACCGTTTTCATCGGCAACTGTGCCTTGTAACGTAAAGTTCGCATTCGGCGTCGCTGCTAAATATTCCTGTAACTCCGATCGCTTTTCATTTCGGCAATCGATGTCTTCACCGCACCTTACCAATAAGTCGGACCAGTAGAAGTGCGCCGCCGGATCCGGCTGTCTTCCTAACACCGAAAGAAACTGTTGGCGAACGTACTGTACGGGATCATCCATAGGTGCAGTTTCGAGAACTGTAGTCACTTGAGCTTGGGAGTCGAGGCCAGCGTACTGCGAGTTGATCACGGTGAGGCGACCGGTGGCGGCGTCGGCCCGAAGTCGATCAGCATGATCGATACAGGTCAGGTGATCGAATATCGCGTTCGCTGTTCGATTGATGTCGATCGCCGCGGATGCGTTGTGACTCCAACCGTAGTGCGAGTTTTCGATTAGAAGGTTCTCGATATCGTAGAGACTGTGTCCGGTAGTACCCAGGTTGGATACATTCATTTTTAAGCCCGAGATGTAAACCAGATCTATCTTTGCGGTTGGTCCCCATCGACGCGGAAAGGCGCTGATACCTACCCATCCGCCTTCATCAAGAAATGTTTCTCGAACCACAAATTCTCGTCTCGGAGAGCTTGGAGTGGGGTACGCGGCATTGCCGATATCAATCCACGAGATCGGCGCGCCAAGTCCAGTTTTGCTGAAGTAGCCCGGCCTGAGTCCGTAATCAAGAAAGATTGAATTGGTTATGCTGAACTTGCGCCACCAGAAGTTTTCCACCACCGCACCATAGCCACCACTGTTAGCTGTGCAACCAAGAAAGACGCTCAGTTCAATCGAGAGATTCGAATTCACAGCCCTAATGATATTTCCCACTCCATACTCCGGAACTGCTGAGAAGGTGCTGAGACCATAGAACTCGCAATGCCTGATCGTCGCATTATTGATAGTGTCGAGTTGAAGAGTGGTGAGAGCGTCGGTCATTTGATCCGGGCGCCCAATGAACACCAAGTGTTCGAGTGTTAGATCTTTTAAGTTCGTCAACAGAAGCGTTATGTGGCTGGGACCCGCAGCGGAGATTATTTCCGAAGTCAGATTCAAACCTTGCGCCAATTCATGACCGGCGGCAGTCGGGGGCGCGGGCATCGTGTCAGACGGGACGCCCTGAATCGTTATCGTTCCATTGGTGAGCGATGAAAAATCTTTCGCAACTGGCGTTGCGACGAAATAATGGCCGGCCGGAACGAACAGCGTTCCTCCGCCCGCGGACGCAAGAGCATCGAGCGCGCTTTGAAACGCTGGTCCATCATCCGCGACCCCGTCACCCACTGCACCGAAGTCAGCCAGATTAAGAGTGACGCCATTCGGCGCAACAACAGGTGCGGCGTTGTGTGTGCGACGGGTGTGCGACGGCTTGGTAGTCGCCGTGGCGGCGACGATCAGAATGATTGCGAGACTCGCAAGTAGGCGCGGCAGCGGCGTGACGCAGCGGTCGAGATGCATGATTGAGACTGTTCGCGTCGGGTGCGAAGGTGTCGTTGTCAGGTTTGGGGCAGTACGTTGAGGACTAGTGGATCCGTTTGGGAAAATACGTTGAGGACCGAGGCGATCCGTTTTAGAAGGAGTGGCCTAAGTAGACTTGCGTGGGCCACCCAAATAGAACCATACAAAAAGCGCGAAACGATGCGCAACACTTTTTTCTGGAACGAAGTTAGATTTCTTCCAGAAACGCCAACTCGCCTGGGTTTCTCGCAGAATTCGGGCGAATAGCTATTGCTAAATTTTTAGACGCGATGGTGAGCTGTTTGGTCTTTTGGAGTACGGTCCGGACGAGTCGGGATCGCCGCTTTTGTCGAGACGTATCTTGAGGCCACAAATCCGACGAAAGCGGTGAAAGGTCACCGCACTCCAAAGAAGCGCCCTATATCAATCTGTCGGTAGGCTTATCAGTCCTTGCTTTTGGAACCTCTCGTCGTTTCCGCTAGAATCACCCGGCAATTTTCCTCAATCACATGTGCCCCTGTAGCTCAACGGTTAGAGCAGCAGACTCATAATCTGTTGGTTCGGGGTTCGAATCCCTGCGGGGGCACTAATCAACTAGCGAGTGTTCTTACATTTACAGATTCGTGATGCTGGTCCGATAGCGGATCAATCTCACAATGGCGCGAAGATGGCGCGATCTTTGGAGTGCGGCGGCCTGGCGCTGCTTTGTTACTGCGACAGTCATCCGGTCTTCCTCGCAAACCTAACCACCTTGCCGTTCTGCCCAAGCGTTCCTCCAGCCCATCTTAATAGAATCGATGTTCACACCAGTTCGAGCATTGCTGAACACAAAATCTTTTGGTCCAGCATCCCCCTTGAGCGTCATCAATTCCTTAAAGACGGTGTCGTTCATTGGAAGGGTTCGAGTCCTTACTCCTGGCGATGAAAATTGTCCGAGCGAGAAAGTTCACATGTTCCCATTGCAAACCGAGAATCTCACCGCGCGAACACTGAAATTCTTACCTAAACCACGCACGCATATCACTACCTAATTTTAATTTCAGAAAACTATAGATGCGCACTTGCGAAACCGAACGGTTGCGCTTATACTTGCAACTGATCGGTTTCATAACCGATACGACAAAAGATGAGACGAGACATTTTTCAAGCCATCGCCGACCCGACAAGACGAGCAATCATAGGCCTGATTGCCCTGCAGGCTATGACGCCAAACGCACTGGCCGAGCATTTTGATACGTCGCGGCAGGCCGTTTCCAAGCATCTGCGAATACTGACCGAATGCGAGCTGGTAACACAGGAACAAAAGGGACGAGAAATTTACTACCGGCTGGAGATCGAAAAAATGAAAGAGATCGACGAATGGTTAGAGCAATACAGGAAGATCTGGGAAACGCGATTTGGTCAGCTTGACGACCTACTGGCAGCGATCAAAAAACAGAAAGAGGAAAAATAAAATGAAAATGGATTTTATTGTGGATAAGCAGACGAAGACGGTCTCCATAATCAAAGAATTTGCATTCGAGCTTTCATTGGTTTGGGACGCATATACCAAACCGGAGCTTCTTGACCAGTGGTGGGCGCCAAAACCGTTGACATCAAGAACAAAGGTTATGGACTTTAGAGTGGGTGGACGAAGATTTTATGCAATGGTAAGCCCGGATGGCCACGAGCTGGGTTGGGTACTTCAGAAATATACTTCCATCAGTCCAAAAACCAACTTCAAGCTCTTTAATGCTTTTGCAGACGAGGATGAGAATCCTGAGCTGCCGGGCTCAGATTGGGACCTGACTTTCAGCGAGCAAGACGGAACGACGAAAGTCAGTATTTCTATTTATAACGAGTCCCTCGAACGCATGGAGAAGATTCTCGAAATGGGCTTTAAGGAAGGAATTATGTCGCAACTCGACAACCTGGAAGATCTGCTGGCGAAATTATCAGGGACGAAAGGAGTAGGAAACCAAACATGAAGACAACAGCCTTTTTCCTATCGGTGGTGCTCACGATGCTCCTTTCGGGTGTCGTATTAGGGCAGCAAAAGCCGACGACGGGCTACGCGCCGGTTAACGGACTGAAAATGTATTACGAGATCCAGGGGAGCGGCGAGCCAGTGGTGCTGCTCCACGGCGCGTTCATGGCAATTACAGACGACTGGCGTGTGTGGATCAGCGAACTTTCCAAAACGCGGAAAGTGATTGCCGTCGAAATGCAGGGCCACGGGCGTACAGCCGACATCAATCGCGACATTACTTACGAAAACCTCTCCGACGATGTGGCCGGGCTGCTCGATTATCTCAAGATCCCAAGCGCGGATATCATCGGTTACAGCCTGGGCGGCGGCGTCGCGATCGAGTGTGCGATCCGCCATCCGGAAAAAGTGCGAAAGGTTGTCAGCATTTCGGCGTCCTACGCCCGGGACGGATGGGTCAAGGAAGCGAACGACTTTTGGCCGACACTCACGTGGGAACTGTTCAAAGGCACTCCTATGGAAGCCGAATATAAGAGGCTAAGCCCAACGCCTGACAAATTCCCGGATTTTGTAAATCACATCAAAGCGACGGCTTTGAAACCGTACGACTTCGGCGCCGAAAAACTCAAGGCTACCAAAGCCCCGATGTTCTTCATCCACGGTGACGCCGACGGTGTGCGGCTCGATCACATCACGGAAATGTACCGGCTCAAGGGCGGGGACTTACATGGCGATATGCGGCCGCATCCGGAATCGAGACTGGCTATTTTGCCAGACACAACACACGTTACGCTGATGAACCGCATGACAACGATCGTCCCGATGATAAACGACTTTCTCGATGCCAAGCCTCAAAAGCAGTAATTAATGGTGAAAATGAAAAGATCGAGACTGGCTCCAACCTTAACGACGCATACTGCTTTTTTAGAATTTGAGTTGCCGGCTAGCAGATATTCGATACGACCCTTATCTTCAATCGTTAGCAAAGACCGTAGTGAACAGTCGCGATTCGGGGTTGATCAATTGGGCAATCCTCGACCATGCAAGTCTTATTTGCAAGATCTCCGAGCCGCTCTGCTTCGATTGTCCCCTAGTGAAAAGATGTAGATTCGCAAACAATCGGCTGGATAGGTAGTGATTCTCTGTAGGTGCGTTTAGCTGACTCTATTTGACATCTCTGAGATGGCGTGATTATGGCGCGATGGCGTGCTGAGATGTAACAAGATGTAGCGAACTTTGACGGCTGGCGATTCGGTAAATACTGATACATCTTGCTTGGTCCAACTTCATCAGTGCCCCTCAAACCGTCTCATAATCTGTTGGTTCGGGGTTCGAATCCCTGCGGGGGCACCAATCAACCGCACGGCCACGCGTGGCATCGGAGCAGGGTTTACATGCGGTTGATTCTTGATGGGTGCCCCAGTGATCTCCTCAGATCTCTAGTTCTTGAAGCTTAGCGTGTTTCAGAATTCCACTTGACGTGACTGCGCCCCTTCTCGCTAACAGCGCATCAATCGACCAGGGCCCTGGCCCCACCAGCAGCAAGAAAGCACAGTTTAAGAGTTGAGCGTATTCAGAGCGTATCTCGTGCAGCACTGCCCAGAAACCGATTTGCGGCGGTACTGGCGGCAGCGGCAGCGGTGAAGTTCCCAGATACAGCGGAATCTTTGTCGAGGCCATCGCGACAACCATCTCAATGATGAATGGCACTGCGATTAGCCGCGTCAGGAAACCAGTAAGCAGCAGAAGGCCGCCGATAATCTCCAGCCATCCATCGGCAGTCGCCGTGACGTGTGGAGCGGGAAAGCCCAGTTTCGTAAAACGTCCCACACCCTGATTCGTATAGACGAATTTGAGAATGCCCTCCCACAGGAACACAGAACCTGCCATTAGCCGGATTAAAATTGTCGTTGTTGGACCATCAGTTGGCGGATTGAGCAGCCAGTTGCTTAGATTTTTCATTTTCTTTCTTCCTCGTAGTTGTGAATCGTCTTCACCTGTACAGACCTCAATCTGTGTGTGAATATTCCCGTGCATCGGCTGATCATTTGGCGGGAATAAAAAAGCACGCACTTCAGTCTTTCTAATTAGTAGGCTGGGGCCGGAACTAGCGAGGGACTTCGTTGCCAGACCAAAGCAAAGCCGTTCGGTTTGAAGAGATTGCTTTGCCGCATCTGAGCGCCGCATACAACCTCGCGCGCTGGCTGGTACACAACCAAGATGACGCTGAGGACTTGGTCCAGGAAGCTTACTTGCGCGCCTTTAAGTTCTTTAGCAGTTACTACGGTGGCGATAGCCGGGCGTGGCTGCTGACAATCGTGCGGAACACCTGTTACACGTGGCTGCAACAGAATCGTGCGCTCCGCCTCGCAGATCCAATCGAAGACAAGCTTGACGAAGTGGGCCTGGACTTTGCGGATCCCGAGATGCTGCTCCAACAGAGCGTCGACGCCCAAATAGTGAGACATGCGTTGCAAGAGCTACCAGTTGAGTTTCGCGAAACAGTAGTGATGCGCGAAATGGAGGGCCTCTCTTACAAAGAGATCGCCTACATCGTGGACGTCCCAATTGGAACGGTCATGTCTCGACTGGCCCGCGGCCGCAAACGACTGCATGCGCTGCTCGCCAATCGCATGGGAAAGGGGGCAAGCAGTGAGTTGTCAGGAAACGCGCGAGTTGATTCACGGTTATCTCGACGGTGAGGTGGACCTCGTGAGGAGCATGGAGATCGAAGAGCACCTTAGGGATTGCCATGCTTGCACGCAAACCTACAAAGGGATTCGCAGTTTGACGTCGGCTATTGGAAGGAGCGCTCTCCGATTTGAGCCTCCCGAGAATTTCGACCGACGTTTGCGATCTGCTCTGCGTCGGCAAAGCGAACCGGAACCTAAGCGCATGATTCTTCGCTGGCGATGGATAATTGCCGCAACGTCGTTGCTCAGTACGGTAATCGTTATTTGGGTCGTTGCATCAATCTTCGCCAGGCAATCGACAGGCGACGTTCTGGCTCAGGAGATAGTTTCGAGCCACGTGCGCTCCCTGATGGCCGATCATTTAACCGATGTTCCGTCTTCCGACCAACACACGGTCAAGCCGTGGTTCGATGGCAAACTTGACTTCTCGCCGCCGGTAAAGGACCTAAGTCAGCAAGGATTCAGCCTGAATGGCGCGCGGCTCGATTACATCGGCAATCGTCCGGTCGCTGCATTGGTTTATCAACGCAGGAAACATCCGATCAACTTGTTCGTTTGGCCGTCAACCGAGGCACCGGCTGTGAGTGAAAAAGCCTCAGAGCGTCAGGGTTACAATCTTATTCGATGGTCCAACGGGGGCATGACTTACTGGGCGGTCTCGGATCTTAACCTGGCGGAGCTTCAGCAGTTCGCTCAACTACTTCAGGAGCAAACATAGGCCGTCTTTGGTGATTGTTGCTCAAATAATTGGCGAAAACACGCTCCAAAACCTCGGCAACATGTCACTGATCCTGTCGAACAGGGTGTATCCAAATCCCAATTAGCGATGGATGAAATTGTAGCTCCGCGACTGCCAAGCTTTGACGCCAAATTCGGTAAATACCGCTACATCTTGCTTGGTCCAACTTCATTAGTGCCCCTCGACCCGTCTCATAATCTGTTGGTTCGGGGTTCGAATCCCTGCGGGGCACCATTCAACAGGCGGAGGTTCTTACACTTACATGGCGTGAGTTTTTCTCTCATCGCGGATCAAACCCACAATGGCGCGATTCTCCCCAGGTTTAGTTATCTCCTGCTAATTCTGCGCCTTCCATAACATCGAATACGACCGGAGCAACGAGAGATGAATAACCCTTTATCAAGTCTAAAAGCTCTAGTGAGTGTGGGAACATGC
>DATJKB010000017.1:0-5396 GCA_035491875.1 Pyrinomonadaceae bacterium
GCAAAGGTCGAGAGCGGCGAATTCCAATGGTTCGTCCAAAACATCACGTTGCTCTCCACCGAAGCGCGTGGACCGATGCTGACTTCTGACGTTGAAGAAGTCGGCACAGATTTTCCGAGCGTCGTTCAACCTAACTTTCAATTGATCGCCGCTAACTTTACTCAACTGAATCGGCAGTTCACATGGGCAGATTTTCAGACACGCGCGAAGATGATTTTCGATGAACTGCAGGCAGCCTGGTCGAGTTTGAATTGGGAACGTGCGCGTCCACACGAAACGGACAACATCTTCCAGATGCATCAGTATTGGATCGAAGCGTACCGGCGACAGGGACTACGAAATGTCGTGGAAAACTGCGTGATTAAGGCTATGCAGCCGGTGAAGATTCAGGAGGATACATTTTATCAAGCGATCACTCTGAGAATTTGGGCGAAGGGTAATGACTACACTGTCGATAGCAATGACAATGTAGTCTCCGGATCGCGAACCAGAACGCGTGAATGGAGTGAATACTGGACGTTCATTCGAAATCGGGAAGCAAAGGATTCTCGCGTACGTACTGAATTAAGTTGCCCGAACTGCGCATCGCCACTGAAGGTGAACGCGAGCGGCATTTGTGAATTCTGCGGCGGCAAGATAACCTCAGGTGAGTTCGATTGGGTGCTCTCGAAAATAGAGCAGGATGAATCGTACGCAGTCTGACATCTATTGACGGTGCCAAACTCATCGAACTAGCTCTGGAGTGCGGCGACTTGTCGCCGCTTTAATATTGCGTCAGCTCGCTTGCGCACTCTGAACGGCACGAAACGTAGCGACGACGGTCACCGGAAAAGCGGTGACAGGTCACCGCACTCCAAATTTTACGGAGCATCGCTGTGAAACGTAGTCTTCTATTTGTTCTTCTCTTCTGTTCTCTCGTTTTAGGGCCGACGTTCGAAGCCTCAGCTTTGGTGCAGAAGGCTAAGCCAAAGCCGCAGGTAACAACCCCGAGACCTTCTACGGCGCCGACGAGCGCCTCGGCGCCACTCGCTGAAGCCGCACCGTTCGTCAACAAGGTTTTGCCCAACGGTCTGGAGGTGATTGTTCTCGAAGATCACTCGGTGCCCCTGGTTACTGTTGAACTCGCGGTGCGCAATGGATCGTTTACTGAACCACCAGAATTAAACGGTCTGTCGCATCTGTTCGAGCACATGTTCTTTAAGGTGAATATAGAAGCGGCCAGGAGCCGGGAGTATCTCCGGAACATCGACGCACTGGGAATCGTCTACAACGGCGAAACACACGAAGAAGTCGTCAACTACTACTTCACCACTACAACGTTGAATTTCCCTGTGGCGCTGCGGTACATGCGTGACCAGGCAATCTTTCAGCAGTTCGATGAAGGACAGTTTGCTCAGGAGCGCGAAGTCGTGGTGGGGGAGTTGGATCGGCACGAGTCGAATCCCTACGGGGAGTTAGGCGAGCAGATGAACGCGAAGCTCTTCTTCAAGTATCCAAGCCGTAAACGGCCAGGTGGTGATAGAACGACGGTTCGCGCAGCAACAACCGACCAGATGCGACTCATCAAGGACCGTTACTATGTGCCGAACAATTCCGCCATCGTCGTTACCGGTGACGTTGCACCGCCGATGGCGTTTCAACTCGTCGAGCAGCTGTTTGGTGAATGGCCGAAACGGCCGAAGGATCCGTTTGTAGATTTTCCCCTCGTAGATCATCCACCGCTGCCGAAGAGTGAAGGACACATGATCTCGGCGCCGATCACAAACGTGGTCATCCAGCTCGGTTGGCAGGGACCTTCGATCGGGAAAGACGACGCCGCTACGTACGCAGCTGACGTCTTCTCTTTCATTCTGCGCCAGCCGAATTCACGTTTTCAGCGGGCGCTCGTTGACTCGGGTCTCGTAACGAACGTGGGCTTTGGCTACTACACACAACGAAACGTCGGTCCCATAACGATGGTAATCCAGACGACGCCTGATAAAGCGAAGGCGGCGGTGCGGGCGGCTTATAACGAGATAGCCCACTTCAACGATCCCAACTACTTCACAGATGAAGAGCTTGAAAGCGCAAAGGCGCTGCTTGAGGCTGACGATCTCTATTCGCGTGAAAAACTTTCCGAGTATTCACACACGATCAGCTTCTGGTGGTCGACAACCGGCCTCGAATACTTTCGCGGGTACCTAAAACGACTGCGGGCGAGTTCACGAGCCGATATCAACCGGTACATCACCAAGTACGTACAGAACAAACCACACGTTGGGTTGTCGTTGATGTCAGATGAATCGCAGAAACTCTCGGGTTTAACTGAGGGTGATTTGATTGGAGCGCCCCAGGCACAGTCGACGGTAGCGGGCAGGCATTAATACCGGGTAGAGATCTTAGGAACATAAAGAAATGACGAATACTTTTGTACGTTGGGTATTGGCGAGTTTTTTTCTCGTCGCATCGCTTTGGACGCCTGCCGTTGAAGGGCGAACTTCGGGTCAAGGGACCAACGTCGCACGGGCTGACAACGAGGTCACCGATGCAGCAAGACTGGTAACCGAGTTTGAAGTCAACGGGCTCAAGGTGTTGCTCAAGCGTCGTGCGGGCAGTCAAACGGTAGTTGCCGGTTTATTCTTTCGCGGCGGCGCGCGCAACGTTACCGAAAAGAATGCGGGTGTCGAAGCACTTATGCTCGACGTGGCGACCGAGGCGACAACCAACTATCCGCGCGAAAAATTCCGCCGAGAAATCTCCAGCACCGGCACCAGCATTAGCTACGGGATCAACTACGATTACTCCGTTCTGTCGCTCGGTACCACTCGTCGATTTTTTGATCGTTCATGGGAGTTGTTTGTTGATTCGGCACTTCGACCGAGTTTCGCGTTGGACGACTTTCAAAGAGTGAAGAATCGCGTCATCGTGTCCGTCAGTGATAATGAAGATGTCCCCGATTCATTCATACAGGTCCTTCAGGCTCGCGCAATTTATGCGGGCCACCCCTACTTGAATGAGCCACGAGGAACAGTGCAGTCGATAACAAGCCTGACCCTTGAAGATATCAAGAAGTTTCACCAGGAGATGTTGCAGACTTCGCGTCTCTTGTTGGTGGTTGTAGGCGATGTCGATCCAACATTGCTGCGAGGAAAGGTGGAGGCGTCGTTCGGCAAGCTACCACGCGGAAACTATCAAACAGTACCAGCGCCGCAACTGGCTTTTTCTGCCCCGACGTTGTCAGTTACGGCCCGACAGATTCCCACAAACTACATCCAGGGCATATTTGCGGCGCCGGCGTTAACGTCTCCAGACATCTACGCGATGCGGATTGCGTCTTCGATACTTCAAAACCGAGTGTATGTCGAAGTGCGTGTTCGTCGGAACCTTTCATACGCTCCGGATGCATTCCTTGGAAGTCAGGAAGCAAATGCTGGTGGAATATCCGTGACAGCTGTGGATGCCAACCAGGCAGTAAAAGTGATGCTCGATGAGATCGCGAGGCTTCAGCAGGTCCCGGTGAGCAGCGAAGATCTAAAATCAAGCGTGCAACAGTTTCTAACGAAATATTACCTCGGGCAGGAAACGAATTCCGCGCAGGCTGGGGAGCTGGCTTTGGGAGAATTAGTGGGCGGCGGCTGGAGAAACTCGTTTCAAATGATCGACAGATTGCGGGCTGTTACACCGGAAGATGTTCAACGCGTTTCGCAGAAGTATATGAGGAATCTCCAATTCGTTGTTCTGGGGAATCCGCGGAACGTTGACCGCGCTATCTTTCTTGGACAGAACGGTGTCAGCGGCAACTAGCAAAAGAGTCATTTAGGAAAGACCAGCCGCAGATTCACACAGATAAACGCAGATCAGATAAAGACAGAGCGCGCGCGAACGAGAGCGAACGAGCGTTCCTATTCTTTGCTTACTGATCTGCGTTTATCTGTGTAAATCTGCGGCTGGTCTTCCCGGAATTCTCTACGGAGTCTCGCTCAGATACTTCGCGTACAACTTCGCATCTAGCTTTTGGAGTATGCGCGCTTCAGTGGCGGCCATCGTTCGGTTACCAGCCTCATAATAAGTGACCGCGAGGTTGTAATAGCCTTCAGCGTAGTCAGGCTCCAGTCGCACGGCGTTTGAGTACGACTCAATCGCCTCGGGCAGACGACCGGCGTAGTAATAAGCATCACCAAGCTTGTTATGAATTGCTGCAGCGGTCGGCTTTAACTCGAGCGCGCGTTGGTAGGCTCTGATCGCTTCCAGGTTCTTACCCTGTTTCACTTTGCAATAGCCAACCTGTATCCAGGCATCGGCACGCCGTGGATTCTTGTTCACTGCATTTTGAAAGTAGCCGAGCGCGCTCTCGTAGTTCCCAAGCCACAACGACTCCAAACCGTTCTGATAAAGAGACTCCGACAAATCGGCCTTTGTTCTGGCCGGCAACTCGGTAAATGGACGGACGTTTTCGCCATGCATCTCGCGTACACGCGCTGATGCGATAGCGAGATTGATGTTTTGCCCGTTCGTTACTTTCACCGTGACAACACCCAGCACCTGACCGTGCAGATTGAAAACGGGGCTGCCACTGTTGCCGTGCGAGATGGGAGCAGTGATCTGAATGATGTGTCCAACGTTTGGCACCTCGCGAACGGCCGAAACGATCCCATCCGAAACGGAACCTTCCAACTTCAACGGATTGCCGATCACGAAAATCGTTTCACCTTCATCGGGTAGATCTGCGGCCAGCTCAATTGATCGTGCCCGGTCTTGCGGCATCTCTACGCGCATCAGTGCAAGGTCGCCCTCCGTGTCGACAGCAAGCAGTCCGGCAGCGGGATAAGTCCGCCCCTTGCCATCGAGCATCTTGATCTCAACCCTGGTGGCGCCGCGAATTACATGAAGGTTGGTGACCACCTTATGGGGATCGATAAAGAATCCGCTGCCTGTCATCAGTGGTTCGCCGTCAGAGTCGTACGTAATGATCGACACGACGGCAGGCTTCACTTTTTTTACCAACTCGGGAAGGCTTTGCTGCGCGGTGACTACAAATGCGGTTAGCAGTAGCAGTAAGACAACGGCGAGCAACTGGGGGAAGCTACGGTTGTTCATATGTCGTTAATTGTCCGAAAGGCAAAAACCGCGGAGGGCGACGACGGTCTCGGCTGCCTGGGGAAAGCGTTCAAATTTTAAGAACTGGTGGGCTCTGAATCTGAGCCAGTCGGGCGATTTTGGGGAGGTGCGTCGCGGGGCAACTCCTGCAGTCCCATCTTAGCGCAAGTAAGTGGGGTTCGGATAGCTTTTTGTGAAATCGGCCACTGATGCGGAGACGGGGAGACGCGGGGACGGGGAGACGCGGGGACGCGGGGACGCGGGGACAGGGAGACGCGGGGACGCGGGGACGCGGGGACGTGGGGACGCGGGGACGCGGG
>DATJKB010000018.1:0-6933 GCA_035491875.1 Pyrinomonadaceae bacterium
CGAATGTTTCCTTCAATGATGTTGTCGCCAAGAATCACGCAAACAGGATCACCCGAAGCAAAGTATTCGACTAACGAGAGTGCCTGCGCAATTCCACCTTCACCCTCCTGATAAGCGTAGTTGAGATGTTTCAGGCCAAACGCTTTGCCATTCCCCAACAAGCGCAGGAAGTCACCGGCGGAAGTTCCACCGGTGACGATCATGATGTCAGTGATACCAGCATTCACCAACGTCTGAATCGGATAAAAGATCATGGGTTGATCGTAAACGGGCAACAGATGTTTGTTAGTGATGGACGTCAGCGGGCGCAATCGCGACCCCAGTCCGCCAGCTAGAACAATTCCTTTCACACTCAAGTCCTCCTTCTCAACGTTCGGCCCAAACTTTTAAAAAGTCTCCCGCCCTGCTCGCCCGCAACACGCTATTCGCAGCATTCTTTATCATTCTGCGCCGATTGTTCTGCAACAATGTTTGGTTCAACTGATAGTCAGACTGCACTCGTTCGTGGCTCTTTGATTTCCCGGGTTCCCCGCCGACTTCCTGCCGCGATCGGAATGCGCCTATCAACTCACCGACGGTCAGTCCTTCGCTCTTCACCTTGACGCGTTGAAAGCCGTGGCGAGACAAAAGACCAGACAAACCCCGTATGGAAAATAGATGCAAATGTTCAGGCGGTGACACTACGCTCCATCTTAATTTCAAAACGCGGCCGGAGGCGCCATGCGAATGCGGAGTCGTAGCCCAAAACACTCCGCCCGGCCTCAGAATTCGTGCGACTTCAGCAACCAATGACGAAGGGTCAGGAACGTGCTCGATCAATTCGCCTGCTGTTACAACATCAAAGTGCCCGGCAGGAAATTCAGCCTGCGCAAGTTCACCCGGGAAGACATTAAGACCCTGCGTTCTCAAATAATCGACCGTCGGAAGGGATACCTCTACACCCTCGGCATCCCACCCTGCCTGCTTCGCTACAGTTAGAAGCGTGCCTGCACCACAACCGATATCGAGCAACCTGTTCGTACGGCGGTACGGTGCGAACGAGGCGACGATCTCTTCAAGTCGTCTGATGACAAAATCAGGGATCGCCAGATTTTCATCGTTGTAGTAGCCTCCCGTTTCATAGTGCATCCTCGACTCATTGGTCGGAAGACTCGATACATACAACGTACCGCAGCCACGGCAGACCAGGAGGTCGAACCCGCCTTTCTTTCCCATTTGAGTCGCTGACACAGATTCGCACGCCGGACACGCGCGAGCTTGAAAGTCGGATGGCGATTCTTCCGGCTCAATGTTTGAACTGGTTCCGGCGATCATGTAGGTTTGCAGTTAATCAATGAACCTTTGAAACCACAGCTCAAGCATCATTAATGTCCACAGTTGGTGCTCGTAGTTGCGTTTGCCGCTCACGTGGTCGTCGATGAAACGTTCGACAGTTTCGCGGTTGAAGAGTCCCCGACGCACAGCCTTTTCTGACAACACGACTTCCCGCAGGAATGGTTGCATCTTTCCGCGAAACCAATGACCAATCGGAACGCCGAAACCCATCTTTCGTCGATCGAGGTTTTCTTTAGGCAGCAACTGACGAAGCACGCGCTTCAGCAGATACTTCGTCGTAAATCTTCGAACCTTCATATCAACCGGGAGACTCGCAGCAAACTCGATCACGTGATGATCAAGAAATGGAGATCGCGCTTCCAGTGAGACAGCCATGCTTGCGATGTCGACCTTCACCAGCAGATCGTTTGGCAGATACGTCATTATGTCGGTAAGCAGCGCGGTATCGACAATCGACGCACCATTCGCGCGACTGAACCACGGATCGATGACGCCCATTGCGTTCGCGTCTTCCGTCTCACGCCGGAAAGAATCTGAATAGAGCCGGACCTTCGCTTGTTCATTGAAGGCGCTAATCCAGTGCATATAGCGGTTGACCTTAGGCAATGAAACGGCGTCGAGCATTCGTTTTGCCGAAGCTACTCTGCTTCTCTTAACGGTTGACGTTGGAATGAGATTGACTGCTTGCTTAATTAACGACTCGCGAATCGGCGCAGGCACTTTGCGATACTGCTCAGTAAACGTCATCGCAATGTAACGCTCATAACCCGCAAACGATTCGTCACCACCGTCGCCGTTCAGTGCAACCGTTACGTGTTTGCGAGTTTCGCGAGAGACGTAATAGGTGGGAACAGCAGACGAGTCGGCATAAGGTTCGCCATAATGTTCGACCAGGAGTGGCAAGACTTCGAGAGCGTCAGGTTTGACAATGAACTCGTGATGATCTGCACCAATGTGTTCCGCTACTCGCCGCGCGTGATGAAGCTCACTGAAATCCTGTTCTTCAAAGCCAATTGAAAAAGTCTTCACACGTTCCGACGACTCTTCGCTCATCAGCGCAACAACAGCGCTCGAATCGATCCCGCCTGAGAGAAACGCACCCAAAGGTACTTCCGACATCAACCGAACCCGCACAGCGTCGCGAAGAATTTCGATCGTTCGTTCACCAGCTTCTTCTTCAGTGATCTTCAGCTTCTTAGAGAAGTCAGGTAACCAGTAGCGCTCGGTCTTAATTTCTCCTTTTCGCCAACGCAGTGTGTGGCCTGGTTCAAGTTTCCTGATCGACTTATAGGCGGTTAGTGGCGCCGGGACGCACATGAACGACAGGTATTGATCGATCGCATGCGGATCAACTTCACGACTAACGTCAGGGTGTTGTAGCAGAGCAATAAACTCAGATCCGAACACCAACTGGCCATTAACCTGGGCGTATAGCAACGGTTTCTTTCCGACACGATCGCGCGCAAGCAACAACTCCTGCGTTCGTTCATCCCAAATCGCAAAGGCGAACATACCGCGCAGATGCTTCGGGCACTCCGCGCCATATTGGTCGTAGGCATGAATGATCGCTTCGGTGTCGCTATTGGTGTAGAACTTGTGACCGAGTTTCTCTAGTTTTTCGCGGAGGTCGAGATAGTTGTAGATTTCGCCGTTGTAAACGATCCACGCGGTTCGATCCTGGTTGTGAATTGGTTGGTGTCCACCCGCGACGTCGATGATCGAAAGGCGTCGCATGCCGAGACCGGCTGGTCCATTGAAGTAGAAGCCGTCATCGTCTGGGCCACGATGACGGATCGCGGTACACATGCGCGTCAAGAGCGCTTCGTCGACGGATTTGCCGTCGCTACGAACAATGCCGACAATGCCACACATTAAGATTCACAAAGGGAACGCATCTGGGCTCGTGGAAACAAGCGTGATTCTATCGAACCGAACGAACGGTGTCCAAAAGGAGCATTCCCGTAACGGCAGTTAGGGGATGTTTCACCTGTCCGATACGCTTCAGCTTGTCGTCGTGCGCAATGAATGTCCGATACGCTTCAGCTTGTCGTCAACGTTCCCTGCACTCAGCCCGGTAAGAATTAGAGACTGCTCCGCGGAATGGTGGAGCATTGGGAAGATTTGCATGGACTTTTTGCGGGAAAGAACCGGTCCTCAGATTTCGCTGACTCTGGGAGTTGAGCGTCGGGGACGTTGACGACAAGCTGAAGCGTATCGGACATTCGTTGAACCGCTTCAACGTTGACAGACTTCTGGATGTGTTAAGATCCACCGCTCAAATTCCCCTTTCATTCACGTGGCAGAAACTACCACAAGCAAAATGATCTCGCCGTGTGGCGGACGGCTGGTCGATCTCATTGCGCCGCCTGAAACGCGTGATGAATTACTTGCTCACGCTAAAGACCTGCCGTCGCTTCAACTGTCAGAGAGAGCTTTGTGCGACCTCGAATTACTCGCAACCGGCGCTTTCAGTCCACTCGATCGGTTTATGACGTCAGCCGATCACGATCGCGTCACCGGCGAGATGCGTCTCGCGAATGGCCAGATATTCCCGATTCCGATCACACTTCCGTTTAGCGGAGACGACACCGTGAAACTCGGCAGCGAAATCTCTCTACGCGATTCGCGCAACGAGATCATCGCCACGATGATGGTTGAGGAAACCTACGAGTGGGATCTGAAGGAGACCGCGCAAGCCGTATTTAATACCACTGACTGGAGGCACCCGCTTGTTGCTGAAATGCATCGCTGGGGCAGTCAGTTCGCTTCCGGCCCACTCCAGGTGGTCCAGTTGCCTGCTCGTTACGACTTCAGAGAGTTGCGTCTTACGCCGTCACAGACCCGTGAACGGCTTGAGGGGATTGGATTCAACAATGTGGTCGCATTTCAGACCAGGAATCCGCTTCATCGAGCTCACGAAGAAATGACAAAGCGTGCAATTCAAGACGTGGACGGAGTTTTGCTACTTCATCCAGTTGTCGGGATGACAAAGCCTGGCGATATAGACCACTTCACACGAGTCAGAAGCTATAAAACGCTCGCCGAGAACTATTACGAACCAGACCGCATCTTGTTGGCGTTGCTTCCGCTTGCTATGCGTTTGGCCGGACCGAGAGAAGCGCTCTGGCACGCACTCATCAGACGCAACTACGGGGCAAGCCATATGATCATTGGTCGCGACCACGCGAGTCCAGGAAACGACTCGAGTGGGAAACCGTTCTATCTGCCATACGCGGCGCAGGAGCTGGTCCAGCAGCATGAAAAAGAACTAGGAGTTAAGCCACTCAACTTCGGAGAGTTCGTATATTTGAGTGATCAGGATCGCTATGCCGACGTTCGCACGCTCAACGAAGAAGAGCGCGCCACGAAGATCTCCGGAACAGAAGGCCGTCAGTGGTACTTCGATGGCGGTAAAGATTTACCCTCCTGGTTCGCTCGTAAGGAAGTGGCTGACGTTATCGCCGAATCGTATCCACCGCGCCATAAACAAGGTTTCTGTATTTGGTTTACTGGCTTGAGCGCCGCAGGAAAATCCACGACCGCGGAAATCCTAACAGCTTTACTACAGGAGTGCGGCAGACAAGTGACGATTCTCGACGGCGACGTTGTGCGCACTCACTTGTCCCGAGGCCTCGGCTTTAGCAAGGAAGATCGCGATCTCAATATTCGCCGTATCGGTTTTGTTGCAAGCGAGATTGTGCGCCACCGGGGCGCTGTTATCTGTGCCGCGGTCAGCCCGTATCGCGCAACACGCAACGATGTTAGAGGCATGATCGGAGCGGAGAACTTCATTGAGGTGTTTGTTGATACGCCCCTGGACGAATGTGAGCGGCGTGATACGAAGGGAATGTATCTCAAAGCTCGGCGTGGTGAGATCCAAAACTTTACTGGAATCGATGATCCGTATGAGGCACCCCTAAAACCGGAACTTGCTCTCAATACAATAAGCAACTCTGCAGCAGAGAACGCGATGATGATTGTTCAGTACTTACGAGAACGCGGGTTTCTAAAGTAGTTGGCGGTCTGCACGTTTGCGCGAGAACAGATAGAGACCGCGCACACCAAAGAGAATTATTGGTATGAAGAAAGGATATCGAATGCGGTAAAGAGCACCCGCGTTGACAATCACATAAGCGAGCACAGTACACGCGAGAACAGAAGTTAAAAACAGAAACCACACTACCAGCCGTTTCCGTTCACTCACGAGCGTTACGCATGCGAGAGTCAAGAACAGATACAGTACCAGCATCTCAGCGCCAATCCAGAGCCGTCCTGTCCGTCCAACCTTCTGACCCTCGTTCAACCACATCGAAGGAAACGGAGCCAACAATCCAATCGCTACTGCTCGTGGAAGGTACAGGATTAGATCACTCGTGGTTTGCAGTTTGACATCAGTGTCGAGATTTGAACCGGCTGATGCATAACGATTGATAAATCGATCGCGCGCCCAGCCGACTTGGATCGCCACCCTCGACCACGGTGACACTCCTTGAACGCTCGTCTGGAGCGCGGCATTCGTCGACACTGCCCGGTCGAACACATCAGGGACTCTACGTCCTTCGAGAATTTTTGGCAGGACAACTACTGCGACACACAGCACGCCGATTACGAGCATTTTCCCTGGCTCAAACCGACGACGGATAAATTGCGATAAGACGAAAAATACGGCGCCGAGAAAAATGGTCGCTCCAATGATTTCCCACATGGTTGAGCGCGCAAGCAATATGAGTTGCAACGCGGCGCAGCCTGAACCAGCATACGCGAGGGCTTTTCCGGAGGACATTTCCTTGTCGATAAGGACCAGGACCAGGCTCAGCAACAACAAAAGGAACGCTGAAATGAACAGCGGGTCACGCATGAATTGTGTCGTAAACATCAGCAGCGAAGGCCATAGACCAACAATAGTCGCCGTCAGGCGTCCAACCCCAGGCGAAAAGACAGTGTTGCCGAGGGCGTAAGTGAGCACCAACATTGCCATATAGAAAAAAAGATTGATTGGCTCCGCTGCCAGGACACCTTCTCCGAGCAACCAGCCCAACAGAGCAAAACAGATTGAGTAGAGTCGCGAGTGAAACGTCGCAAGCGGCGCACGATAATCCAGCCAGTCGCGAAACTTTCGTTCGCGAAGAAGGACCGCCATGTAAGCGGCTTGATCTCGATAGCTCGCCGAATCAAGAGCGAATGAGATACCGATACCGTTTGAATCAAATGTACGAGGAAGGATCTGAGCTTTTCCGACGATCGCAATTGCGATCGCGAGAGCTACATGAAGCGCGGCGGCAAGTAGTAGTAAACGTAATGGGGAAATGGACGACCAATCAGGAGTGCGCAAATAAGGAAGTCTCCGCTGAGAACTTATTGAGTCGTGACGGTCGTCTGTGACTCGAGTGCTTGACGGCGCGTGAGTGCACGCGCAGCACGGAGGTCAGCGAGCTTTTGTTTCTCTGCGAGTCGTAGGCGTCGTTTGTCTTCCGCTCGTTCTTTGAGGAGAATTGCTCCAACGGCTACGAAGATAAAGTAAAAGACCAGCAACTGCGACCGCTGCCGGTAAGCAGTACCCACATTGCCTTGAAACAGCGAGTAAGCCAGCGTCAACAT
>DATJKB010000019.1:0-6060 GCA_035491875.1 Pyrinomonadaceae bacterium
AACTTGCGAAAGACCACTGCGGCATGATAGAAGTCGCGCCTTGCGTTTCGAGCAATAATCCAATTTCCATTTTCCTTCGATTGCTGAATTCAGTCGCTCTCAGTTTGAATGCCCATCTGCGCTGCTCGCGGGGACGCGGTGCGCTCAACGTCAACTCTCTGCTAAGGAGTTCCCCAGTTATGTCTAAAATTGTAAAGCTCTTTTTTGTATCTGCGGTTGTGCTCTGTTTGAGCGCGGTCGCCTTTGCGCAGTCGGGAACGACAGGCGCGATCGGGGGTACCGTTCAGAACCCGAATAAAGAGGTGGTGCCCAATGCTGAGGTCACGGTCAAAAGCCAGGACACCAACAAGGAAGCCACTGCTACCTCCGACGATCAGGGACGATTCAAAGTCGTGAACCTGCAGCCTGGACAGTACACCTTAACGGTGGCCAGCTCCGGCTTCACCACGTTCACTCAACAGAACATCGTCGTTGAAGTTGGTCTGGAAACCAAGATTGAAGTCAGTCTCAGTATTGGACAAATTACCAACACTGTCGACATTAGCGCGGAAGCGCCGGTTATCAATACCACTCAGCAGGACTTCGCAAGCAACTTCAATCAAACATCGATTAACGAGTTGCCTATCAACGGTCGCCGTTGGTCCAACTTCGCGTTGCTGTCACCGGCCGCAGTTCCTGATGGAACGTTCGGTCTGATCAGCTTCCGCGGCATCAGCGGATTGCTGAACAACAGCACAATCGATGGCGGAGACAACAACCAGGCGTTCTTCGCAGAAGAGCGCGGCCGCACTCGCATCAGCTATTCGATCAGCCAGGCGGCGATTCGTGAGTTTCAGGTCAATACCTCCAGCTACTCAGCGGAATACGGTCGCTCAGCCGGTGGCGTTGTAAACGCAATCACGAAGAGCGGCACAAACGAGTTTCACGGAAGCGCGTTCTACTACCAACGCAACAACAAGTGGGGCGCACGAAATCCATTGGCCACCAAGTCGGAGTTAATCAACGGAGTTTTCACGCCGGTCGGTTACAAGCCAAGAGATGTAAGACATCAGTTTGGTGGAACCATTGGCGGACCCATCGTTAAAGACAAAGCGTTCTTCTTCTTTAGTTACGATCAGCAGCATAGAGATTTTCCGGGCTTGTCGATTTTCTCGAGCGGCAGCTTCTTAAACCTGAGCGCCGCTAATCGGACGCTGCTAACCGACCGCGGTCTTACCTCGGCGCAGATCGACAGCACGTTGAGCTTCCTAAACAGCCTTTCGGGGCCATTAGAGCGCACGGGCGATCAAAAGCTTTTCCTGCCCAAGCTCGACTGGCGCATCAACGACAACCACACATTCACCGCGAGCTATAACCGGCTGCGGTGGGAATCTCCCTCGGGAGTTCAAACGCAGGCAACAAATACTCGCGCGCGTGACAATTTCGGCGACGACTTCGTCGAGATCGACGCCTTGAATATGAAATTGGCCTCCACGCTTACTCCGACACTTCTAAACGAATTCCGTTACCAGTGGGGTCGGGATAACGAAACGCAGTTCAGTCAGGCACCCTTGCCTGGCGAGCCGACAAATTCAGTTGGTGGCAGATCGCCGCAGACGTTCATTACAAACGGCTTCTCCTTTGGAATGCCGGAGTTTCTCGAGCGAGCGGCTTTCCCCGATGAGCGACGAAACCAATTCGCCGATACCGTCACGCTGTCACATGGAAATCACACGATTAAGTTTGGTGGTGACCTTAACTTCGTGAAGGACATCATCAACAACCTTCGCTTTTCTGGTGGTGAGTTTAACTACACTGGTACCACGGCGCTCCCCGACTTCATCATGGACTACGTGAACTTCCAGACGAACGGAGCCATTCGTGCCTTAAACACAAACGTCGCGGGGACGGCGCTGCCGGGCTTCTGCCCATCCGTGGTGACGACCGGGTCAAGTCCGACTGCGGTCGCCAACCGACGCACTGCCGGAAAATGTTATGCAGGTGCATTCAACCAGGGATTTGGCGTCCTTGGTTTGACGATGAAGACAACCGACATCAATTGGTTCGTTCAGGACGACTGGCGCGTCAATCCGAGACTTACTCTGAACCTCGGTCTGCGCTACGAGTACCAGAAAAATCCTGATGCGGTTAACGTCAATCCCAACCTGATCCAGACACACAATATCGTCAACGACAAAAACAATTTTGGACCTCGCCTTGGCTTTGCTTTCGACCTAACGGGTGATGGCAAGACAAGTATTCGCGGTGGCTGGGGTCTTTACTACGGACGCGTGATTAACTCGACCGTCTATAACGCGCTGGTAAACACCGGTGTCGGTATTGATCAAGGGCAGCGGCAGTTTGCTGCAACGAACAGCAGCCTGCCCACGGCTTGTACCGGAACTACTCCGGCGACAACGGCCAACAATTGCGCGTTTCTGCCGATTTACCCGAATCTCTTGCCGAGTTCGAATCCGCCAGTGGGTGCAGTTCAATTCTTCGACGACGATTTCCAACTGCCACAGATTCACCAGTGGGACTTCATTTTTGAGAGGGAGATCGCGAGAAACACTGTCGTCTCTGCTTCGTACCTCGGCAGCTTTGGCAATTCTTTGCCAAACTTCGTCGACACGAACCTGCCGGCTCCGGCTCGCGTAGTCAGTGTCCCGATCGTCGCCGGAGGAGCATTCAGTGGATTGAACTATGTCACGCCGATCTTTGTTGGTCCAAGACCAAACTCGGCCTTCGCACAGATAACTGAGATTCGGAGCGACATCTTCTCGAAATACCATGCGTTGGTGCTGCAAGCGAATCGTCGCTTGACCGATGGTTTGCAGTTTCAGACCAGCTACACACTGGCACGCGCGCAGGACAACGGGCAGAGTTCAGTGACATTCACTTCGAACAACCTGCCGTTCAATGCGTTCGATCAATCAGGCGAAGACGGACTCTCAAACTTCGATCGCCGACAGAAATTTGTGGCCAGCGTTGTCTACAGTCCAAACCCGTTTGATAGCGGTGCTGCGAAACACATTTTCAACGGTTGGACCATCGCGCCAATTCTCAACGCTTTCTCGGGAGCGCGATTTACTGCAAACCTGTCAGGCAGCATTACACCGACCGCTTACGGATTTAGCTCTACGCAGACACCAGGTGGCGGTGTTAACGGTTCTGGTGGTTCATCCAGATTCGCCTTCCTGCCGCGCAACTTCTTCAAGCAACCGAACATCTGGTTCGTTGATATGAGACTGTCGCGCAGATTCTCGATCACAGAGAAGACCACGGTTGAGTTTCTTGCCGAGGCTTTCAACCTCTTCAACCGAACTCAGGTGACGACTGTAAACGGAACCATCGGTAGCTACAGTTCAGCTGGGTGTCCGACTGGCTTCGCGCAGTGTCTCGTTGCGAATGCGCCATTCGGCACCACCACCGGTGCTGACAGCACGTTATTCCGCGAACGCCAGATTCAGTTGGCTGCGCGTTTCGAGTTCTAACGCCGGTCTAATTTTGGAGTAATCTCCTGGGTGTGCTTCGCAAGAAGCACACCTTTTTTGTTGGAAGCGCCAAAAGCCCGAAAGAAGACGGGGAGACAGGGAGAGGGGGAGACACGGAGACAGGTGATACTCCGCGTCTCCGTGTCTCCCCCTCTCCATGTCTCCCCGTCATTCTTCAATCGGCGCTCCCGAGTCTTTCCACGCCTTCCAACCACCGGCCATTGAGAACACATTCGTGTAGCCCATCTGTTGGAGTACATCGGCTGCAAGCGCAGAACGGTAGCCGCCACCACAGTAAAGAATCAGTTCCGTCGTTTTGTCAGGCACCGCGCTCTCGATGTCGCGTTCAATGATTCCCTTGCCGAGATGCATTGCGCCCGCTGCATGACTGGCCTCCCACTCGTTGTCCTCCCGGACGTCGATCAATCTTGCGTCAGGGTTCTCAGTCATCCGCGACCGCGTTTCTGCGACAGTCACTTCGCGAATGCGGCCCTTCGAATCGTTCACCAGCTTTAGAAATCCTTCGGAATGTTTCATGTGACCTCTGTTTTCAGTCCAGGTAGATGGCTAGTTTGGTTGAATTCTCACGAACGATTATAATGCCCGTCTTTTCGAAAGCACTTAAATCTGCACTGGGAGCGCAGGCGTCTCGCCTGCAGCTGAGCGCGAAGCGCGAATGGAACTGCGCGTCTGACGATGCGTTTGCAGGCGAGACGGCTGCGCTCCCAGTAAAACCAGTGTATTGGACAGAGAGAGGAATCTACTAAATTGGCAGAACAGTTTGATGTGGTGATCATTGGGAGTGGTCCGGGCGGCTACGTCGCCGCGATCCGAGCGGGACAACTGGGATTGAAGGCTGCAATCGTCGAAAAAGACACCCGCCTCGGCGGTACTTGTACACTGCGAGGCTGTATTCCGACAAAGCAAATGCTGATGTCCGCCCACATCTATGAACAGATGCAACACGCGGCCGATTTTGGTGTGCAGGCGTCAGGTATTCAACTGGCCTTTGCGGATGTTCAGAAGCGAAAAGACAAGGTTGTGCTGAAGAGCACAAAAGGCATTGAGTACTTAATGAAGAAAAACAAGGTCACGGTTTTCAAAGGCACCGGCAAACTAGCGTTGCCTGGAAAAGTAGACGTGACCGACGCAGAGGGCAAGAAGCAATCCCTCCAAACCAAAAACATTATTCTCGCAACCGGATCGGTTGTCAGACCTATTCCAGGTTTTGAAACCGACGGAAAACAGGTTGTGAATAGCGATCACATACTCGAACTGAAAGATGTACCGAAGTCTTTGATTGTGATGGGCGCCGGCGCTGTCGGCGTGGAGTTCGCTTCTGTCTACTCGCGATTTGGAGCAGACACGACTGTTGTCGAATTGTTACCTCGTTTGGTGCCGCTTGAAGATGAGGAAGTATCGAAAGAGCTGGAAAAAAGTTTTCGTAAGCGCGGCATCAAGTCGCAGGTTGATACCAAACTGGAGAAACTGGAGAAGACTGCGACAGTCGTACGCGTTACCGGGAAGACTTCCAAGGGAGAAGCCGTAAGTCTCGAAGCCGAGATGTTGTTGGTTGCCGTTGGTCGAATGCCTTACACAGAAGGCCTCGGTCTGGAAGGGACCAAGATCAAAGTCGAGCGTGGCTTCATTCAGGTCGATGAATTTCAGCAAACCGCCGAGAAGGGTGTTTACGCCATCGGCGATGTCGTGCCCACTCCGTTGCTCGCTCACCTTGCCTCGAAGGAAGGCATCGTGGCCGTTGAACACATGTCCGGGCGCAAAGATGTTCGTCCGATCAATCTGCGACTGGTCCCAAACTGCACGTATTGCGATCCGGAGATTGGTTCAGTTGGATTAACTGAGGCGAAAGCGGCAGAACAGGGTTACGACGTAAAGATTGGTAGGTTTCCGTTCATGGCGTCAGGTAAAGCCCGGATCCTGGGAGAGGAAGAGGGGTTTGTGAAGATCGTCAGCGAGAAGAAATACGACGAAATCCTTGGCGTGCACATCATTGGACCACATGCGACCGAGTTGATTGCTGAAGCGTGTGTGGCGATGCAGCTTGAATCGACTGCTGAAGAGTTGGGCCGAACAATGCACGCGCATCCAACGATCTCCGAGGCGGTGATGGAAGCCGCCGAAGGGGTTCATGGTCTGGCCGTGCATATCTAGGCGGAAAAAGAAATCATTTGTCATATGTCATTTGAGATTTATCATTTGTCGTTTGACTCGAGCTTCACGCGCGCCTGCTTTTATAAGATGACAAATGAGAAACGTCGAATGACAAATGGCAAATGACATGACCGATCCGAAACTATCTGACAATAAGAAAGTACAGCGACGGCGCCGCCGTCCCGCGCGTCCACGCTTTCAAATGCGCGTAAGCACCAAGTACGCGCCACGGAAGCCCGTCGAGGGCAAACCCCTCTCGTGCACGACCGAAACGAGTTTGAAGCCCGAGCAATTACTCGAACTCTATCGGTATCTGAAACTCACGCGACTCGTTGAAGAACGTCTCGTTAATCTCTACCGCCAAACCAAAGTGGTCGGGGGCGTGTTTCGTTCGCTGGGCCAGGAGGCGACAGCT
>DATJKB010000020.1:0-4269 GCA_035491875.1 Pyrinomonadaceae bacterium
ATTTATGCCACTTGTCGTTCGAGCGGTTCAGGCGAGTATGGAACAGATTGACCCTGCGTTGCCTGAAGCGGCGGGATCACTCGGAGCAAATGCGTGGCGAAGGTTCACGCACGTTACGCTGCCATTGGTCTGGCCAGGCGCAGTCGCGGGAACGCTGCTGGCGTTTGTCATCGCGTTGGGAGAATATGTCGCATCGGTCCTGGTGTTTGTGCCGCTGAATCGGCCAATTTCGATCGCGATAGCTTCCGAGATGCGCGACTTCAACCTGGGCACAGCAGCGGCGTACGGTGTTGTTTTGATCGGCCTCATAGCTGTCGTGATGGTAGGCGCTGGTAAGTTGGAACGTTTGCGAGGATGAAGTCATTGCCGATTGCCGATTTTAGATTGCCGATTGGCCATTTGAGATTACTCCAATCCGCAATCTAGATCGGCAATCATGAAACGTGCTGGTTAACTAACCTCGCATTCACCCCGAGCTTCAGCTCGGGGTCAGTAGCGAGCAGAACCCAGATAACCGTTTTAACGGTTTACTGGCGCGCATGATTATTGCGGCTGAGATCAGAAACCGTTAAAACGGTTCCGTGTGAACTGTCCCACCGATCACCAGACTAAAGTCTGGGGAGAATGAGAAGTTGAACGCTGATTCGTGAAGCTGAGATGAGACGAGCCAAACATTTATCGGAAACAAGACCGTTCGCACCCACAATGACGCTGCTGCTGGTCATTGCGCTGCTCCTTTCACCGTTCGCGCGAACGCAACACTCGCAATCCACTGCCGAGCAAGGTCTGGTTGAGAAGGGCTCGAGCAAAGCCGAAGTTCACCAGGCCCTTCTCGATCTGACGAATCCCTGGACAGTGATGTGTGTGGCTGCCCATCCCGATGATGAAGATGGCAGCACTCTGACTGTGCTCCGGCGAAAGTATGGCATCCACACCGTCAGCCTGTTTTCAACTTATGGCGAAGGCGGGCAGAACGCAGTTGGACCAGAACTCTACGAAGAGCTCGGTGTGATTCGGGCGCGAGAAACAATAGCCGCCGCGGCAATCCAGGGATCCGAACCCTACTTTCTTGGCATGAAAGATTTTGGCTTCTCGAAATCAGATGAAGAGACTTTCCGCGCGTGGGGTCGTATCGAAGCGCTTCGCCGAATGGTTTTTCAACTTCGGAAGTTGCGGCCGGATGCGATCATTACCAACCACGACACCTCGAGAGGTCATGGCCACCACCAAGCCACAGGTCAACTGATTCTTGAAGCATTTGACGCGGCTGCCGATCCGCAACGTTTTCCTGAACAGTTGAATCAAGTGAAGACCTGGCAAGCCCAACGGTTATTTGTGCGAGGCGCTCGTGGACCGAACACAACAGCGACTGATTCACAGCCAACTGCTTCACAACAAGTCACGATCGATCCGAACGAAATGGATCCGATGCGTGGCATGACCTACGCGCAGCAAGCACTCCTCGGACTTCAGCAACACGCGACACAAGGACCCTGGCCCAAATCTATTTCTCCAACCGGCGGTCGTATCGCTCGTTACACGCTGGTGAAATCCGCTGCCGGTGCTGCGCCTCTGCCAAACGACGCGAAGACGCCGGTCGATGGGCTTCAGTTGCCTGAGGCGATTAGAAGTCGCTTCACGCCACCAACAATCGATGAAAAACCACTGACTGGTTTTGCTGGTAATCACACCGAAGTGCTAGTGGCGTTGATGAATGCGAAAAGGCGCGGCGCGTTCACGGCCGCCAAAGAAACCGTCGCTTTGGATCCTGAACGATTTCGGTTGATGTCGTCACGTTTGGATGTGGCGCTGGCAAAGACAACGGGTATATCGACGAACATCAGAACCCGTGATGTGCTGGCACCTGGCGGGCAACACAAGTTGGAAGTAACGCTGGACAACACCGGCGAGGAGGAAGTTGCCGTTAAGCGATGGGGAACAAGCGGATTAACCGTTGCGGAACAACTCGATGGACTCAAGCGACCAGACAAACTGTTACCCGGCACTTCGACATTCCAGGAAATAATTGTCACTCCCCCAAAGCAAACGCCGATCAGTGTTCCTTCTGCAGAGCATCTTTATGACGGCCGGCTTTTCGGATCTCAACTAGTGGTCGAGGCAGAGCTGGAAATCGAAGGAGTGCGTTTCGTAGTTTCGGACGCGAAACATCTGGAGGTCGCTCCGGCTGTCGAGATCACAAACAACAATCCTTCGCCATGCGTCGAAACACCCGCCACGGTACTTTCATGCTCAAGTGCTTCTTTGACCTTGACGAACCACTCGGCGCCGTTCGCGGGTAAGCTACAGCTAACGGCAGCGCCATTTGGTCACAAGCTGGAATCGACGCGACCAATAAGTCTTGGTCCAAAGGCAATTGAACGAGTGGCAACCGGGCCCATCGCAACGTTGGCTCCTAATGAACGTTTGAACTTCAGAGAGCGTGCCTGGAACATAAATGCCAGCCTTAGTGATAACGACTCAAAGGCTATGGTTACCGAAAGAAGATTTCCTGCCTTGTATATTCCGGCAATTGCGGTGGCGGGTATTCACGTGGGCTACGTTTCGAGTTTCGATTCAACATTAAAGAATTCACTTAGCGCGCTCGGTGCTCAGGCGAAGGAGTTGACGCCTGACGACGTCGCAACGAAAGATTTGTCAGGTTTCAATACCATCATCATTGACAATCGCGGTTATGAAGCTCATCCCGAATTGATCGCCTCCAACGACAAGCTACTGAAGTTTGCTGAAGATGGTGGGACCTTGATCGTCTTCTATCACAAGACAAACGAATTCAATCCCGACGAGCGACGAAAGCGACCTCAACTCGCGCCTTATCCGATCCTAATTGGTGACGATCGAGTCACTGAAGAGAACGCCCCAATCACGTTCTTGCAACCGGGTCACCCGTTGATGAACTTTCCAAACAAGATCACGCAGAAGGATTTTGATAATTGGATTCAGGAGCGTGGACTTTATTACCCGAGAGAGTGGGATCCGCAATACACGGCGTTGTTCTCGACGCAGGACACCGGAGAGGCCCCGTTGAAAGGCGGAGTGTTGGTCGCGAAGTACGGCAAAGGAAATTATATCTATACGAGCATGGTCTGGTACCGGCAGTTACGCGCAGGTGTGCCGGGTGGGTACCGTTTCTTTGCGAATATGATTAGCTATGGAAAATCAGGGGCAGCGGACAAGTAAGCAAAAAGAAATCATTGGTCAATGATTTCTTTTTTCGATATGTCAGTTCAACTAGCGGTATCCAGGGCGGGTTCGGAATCCGGTAAGGTTTCGCTTTCCAGTCGTTCCTGGGCGCGGGCGAGGAAAGTTTTGATCATTTCACGCACTCGCTTTTGCATCTCTGCACTGATCGCACTCTCGCCAAGTAGCATGGCAAAGCGATGAAGGTCGCGGGCATGTTTGCGACGCAGCTCCACGTGTTGCGCGATACGAATCAGGACCTTTTCTCCACGCTCTTCAAACGCTGCCGCATAGCGCAGGTAGTTCTTAACTTCAGTACGAGCCGGGGACCACTCCAATCGGTCGGGCGAGTCTTCCGTCTTTTCAACTGTGAAGTTGGCATGGACCCAGCCGATTACCGGGACTTCTGCGCGCACAATCCAACGCATGATGCCACCAGCTTCTTTGCGTATGCCTTCGATGTTGGGCATGAGGTCCGCGAAGTTGCGAAGCTCACCGAAAAATTCGCGCGCCTGCTCAAGCGTTGTGCGTAATTCCAATTGATCTGCGTATGAAGCTTTGATTCGAAACATTTGCGCTCCGTGTACCATTCTCCCTAAAGGTTGATGCCGGCGAGCTGAAACCTGTTGTCTCGCCGCACCGTAGTTAAATTACACGATGGGAAGAACGGCGTAAATAATAAAGATGTTATGCCAGAAGAAATCAACATTGGAACTGGTTCGAGATGCCCCAGATGCGACGGAATAACCGTTCGCGGCTGGTCAGATTTGACGGCAGATGAACAGGAAGTGGTTCGACGGCTGCCGCATTCTAGCGGCTATTCGCTTGCCGAAAGGCAGCGGAGCCATCGTTGGTGCACGCGTTGTTGGTTTGAACTTAGCGACAGCGAAGAAGAGGCTTAGGTGGCAGATGTGGGTCCGAGAATTCAAGATCAGTTCCATGTTGAAGGTACAGAAGAGTGGGCGCCCAACTTCACTGAAATGACTCAAGCCTCGATAAAACGCAGTAGGGAAGGGCGGTTTACCCCCGCTCAGCTCCATAACAGTCAAGCTTCATTCGACAGTTCAATGT
>DATJKB010000021.1:0-13762 GCA_035491875.1 Pyrinomonadaceae bacterium
AAGGATCTTGTTTCCGTACAGCAGGCGAGAGATTTAGTTGAAGCTGCGTATCGGGCGCACGCTCAAGTCGCTGCATTCGATCAGGCGAAGATCGATCGCATCTGTGAAGCGATGGCCCAAGCCGCATTGCGTGAGGCCGCGCGACTCGGTGCGATGGCCGTTGAGGAGACTGGATTCGGAGTTCCAGACGACAAGCGTGAGAAAAATCGTTTCGCCGCCGAGGATGTTTGGAATTACTTTCGCGGGCTGCGCACTAAGGGCGTTGTTTCAGAATCGAAAGACGTTGTAGAGATTGCCAGCCCACGTGGTGTCGTTGCCGGCATAGTTCCTTCCACGAATCCCACATCAACTGCAATCTTCAAAGTTCTAATTGCGATCAAATCAAGAAACGTGATTGTGCTTTCGCCGCATCCGTCTGCTGCGAGGTGTATTAACGAGACGGTTCGCGTGATGCGTGAAGCTGCCGTCAAAGAAGGCTTGCCGGCTGAGGCAATCGGATGCATGGCCTCCGCGACAATCGAAGGTACCGAAACGTTGATGAAGCACAAGCAGACAGCGGTAATTCTGGCCACTGGCGGTATCGGGCTTGTGCGCGCGGCTTATTCATCGGGAAAACCGGCGTTCGGTGTTGGACCAGGAAATGTGCCGGTGTGCGTTGAAAGAACTGCCGACGTGCCGAAGGCGGTTCAGGATATCTTGACAGGGAAGTGTTTCGACAACGGCACTATCTGTGCTTCTGAGCAAGCAGTGGTTTGCGATGCGCCGGTCGAACAGGCCGTACGAGATCAATTTAAGGCTCAAGGCGCATACTTCCTTTCAGCGTCAGAAGCAGATCAACTCGGCAAAGTGGTAGCGACGCCGCAGCGATCCCTCAATCCAGCGATTGTTGGTAAGTCAGTTGAAGTGATTGCCAAGATGGCCGGCCTGAATGTGCCGCCCGGAACGCGTTGTTTGCTGGCTGATGTGGGCGGCGTTGGTCGCGACTATCCACTGTCAATGGAGAAGCTGTCCCCAATCCTCGCGTTCTATGTGGTTGATGGATTGGCGAAGTGTGCTGAACGCAGTCGCGAAGTCCTTGGGTATGGAGGAATGGGCCATACTGCGGGCATTCACACACGTTCACGTGAAGCTGCGGTTCGCTTTGGCGGCGAGATGCCGGCATCGAGAATTACAGTCAACACACCGACGACACACGGTGCGATTGGTTTTTCAACCGCGTTGCCACCTTCAATGACGCTTGGATGTGGATCATGGGGCGGCAATGTTACTTCGGATAACGTTTCGCCATTGCACTTGATGGACATCAAGAGAGTTGCTTTTGAAACACGACCAGTGAAGAGTACGAGACCTGCGGCTTCAGCGCAGTCGTCGACACGAGTTTCGACACCGGTGTCTGCTGAGACTGTGCGTCAACCGGCTGTTGCGGGCGGCAAGATCAATCGCGACGAGATCGCGGCGATTGTTGATAAATTCCTGGCAGGGAAGCGCGTCGATGAACCACCGACGCGATCGCCGTTACCGAGACCGGTTGAAGTAGAAGCGGGAAGTATGTACGCAGGTCCAGCATCTGAGCCTCCGCGAGCGGGAAACGGTGCGCAGAGGACTCCTGAGCCTGTGAAGCCAGTACGCGAAACGTCAACTAACGGTCGACAGGCCGTGGAGTTCGTGAGCGAAGATGATGTGCGTCGCGCAATTCAAAAGGGCGAGAAAATCTACATCAATGCGCGAACCATCATCACCCCCGCCGCGAGAGATATAGGCGAGCCCGGGGAAGTCTTTGCGAAAGTTTAGTCCGTTGTCCGTTGTCCGTAGTCAGTTGCTCGCTGACAAGAACGAATACTGACCACGGACCACGGACAACTGACAACGGACATGTTTCTAGGAAAAGTCATCGGCACAGTTTGGTCGACCAAGAAGACGCCCGATCTTGAAGGCGTTAGATTCCTCGTCGTTCACCCCTATGATCTCGATAAAGAACCGACGCGAAATATCGTGGTTGTCGCCGACCGTCTGGGTGCGGGAACTGGTGAAATGGTGATGTGCGCGTTTGGCAAAGCGGCTCGTTCGGCGATTGGCAATCAGGACATGTCAATTGAAGCCGCGGTTGTTGGCATAGTCGACCGCGTCGATATTAGTGAGACAGCGTCAGACGAGTTGCGCCAGGAGACACAGAGGTTGGCGCAGGACAATGGACGCCGGTAGTGATTGTTGATTTTAGATTTTAGATTGTTGATTTAGGATGAGTCAGCCAATCACCTACACGAGTGAATAAACAATCAAAAATCTAAAATCAAAAATCTAAAATCCCAGAATGGCCAATGAAGACCTGATCTATCGAATAACGCGAGCAGTCTACGGCCGTTTAGGCTCTACCACTGACGAAGCCACGGTGGAGCAGCTCGTGACAGACATCTACCGCGAGGTACAAGACACTCCCAGGCCAAGCCCGGGTTATTTTTCTGCCGGTTCCCTTCAAACATCACCTTCAGCCACAGCTCCAGCAGAAGGATCTTCAAACAGAATGGTGATTTCTGTCTTCGGCCTCGATCATCCTGGCATCGTGGCGGGAGTTGCGCAGATTCTGGCAGAAGCGAATTGCAGCATCATCGACATTAATCAAACAGTAGTTCAGGGAAAATTTGCTATGGTGATTATTGTCGACACCACGCGCGCAGCTGAGAGTGCAGCGGAACTTAAGGAACGGCTACGAAGAGAAGGTGAACAGTTAGGTGTGCGGATCTACGCGCAAAGAGAAGATCTGTTTAATGCGATGCACAGGATTTAGTGCTTAGTACTTGGTACCTTTGTACTTCGTGTTTTGTCCTTTGTCCCTGGTACTTAGTACTTGGTAAAAGAACCTGAACAAAAGCACACGAACAAAGCAGCAAGAACAAAGCACAAAGTACAAAGAACAAAGTACAAAGCTCAAGAAGGTATGTTCGAACCTGAAATAGACCGTCGCTGCATGAGTTGTGGCGCAAGCGTGCGCAAGCAGGCTGCGTTCTGTCCGCAGTGTGGCCAGATGTTGGACCAGCCCAACGAGGAACCCGACGAGAGCGATCAAACTGAAGCTGAAGTGATCGAAGCGCAACAGGCAGCGGCTCTCACGACGGACGACGTGGACGACGATGACGACGATAACCAAGAACAGGTCAACGACTCGTCATCTATTCAAGAAGCGCCGGCGTCAACTGAGCCGTTGATCGTTCGAAGACCTGAAGGAAGTGGTGACGGAAGTGAACCGTCTGTTACGGTCGATGAGGCGCGGTCGGTTTATGAGACTCAACCGCTGTTCACCAATCCGACACTTGCGAACAGCGCCGTAGCTGGTCTCGCAGAATCGAACTTCAAACGGTCCACTGCTGCGTCAACTAAAAGCGATCAGCGGGTGTTAACGCGAGTCGATAGAATACGGAAAGCGTCGAGTGTAATGATCGATCAAGCAGCCTACGATCCCAGCCTCCGTTTCCTGCTTGTCGCCGGGGTTCTGTTTGTTCTGTTTGTGATCTTAATGATCTTGAGCAAGGTACTGGGCTGAATCATTTTAGATTTTAGATTTTAGATTTTTGATTGATGATTGTTGATTTGACGATGACTAATCAACCAATCAACTACACGAGTGCAATCTAAAATCTAAAAATCTAAAATCAAAAAATCAAAAATGGAATACTCCCAAGCTGAAATCCTTCAAACTGTAGCGATGACGGAGATGGAGCACCTCGATGTGCGAACCGTCACGTTAGGGCTTAGTTTGCGTGATTGCAGTGGCGAATCTATATCCACGGTTGCTGAGAAGGCATCGCAAAAAATCCGCACTGTGGCTGCGCATCTAGTGGAAGTTGTCGATGAGATCGGCAACGAGATCGGAATAAAAATCGCCAACAAGCGAATTGCGATAACACCTGTTTCGATGATCACTGAAGGCGCGCGCGGTAACGTTATCGATCTCGCACGCGCGATTGACGAAGCTGCGGCAGCCGTCGGCGTCGACTTTATTGGCGGTTACTCAGCGCTGGTCCAAAAGGGAGCCACAAATTCCGAGCGCGAATTTCTTGATTCGATTCCCGAAGCCCTTTCCGTTACGCAACGACTCTGCTCTTCGGTCAATGCGGCAACCACGCGAGCAGGCATAAACATGGATGCCGTGGCCCAGGTAGGCCGGATCATAAAGGATGCAGCCGAACGTACACGCGAACGAAGCGGCATCGCCTGCGCGAAATTTGTTTGTTTTGCGAACGCCGTAGAAGACAATCCTTTTATGGCCGGCGCGTTCCATGGTGTCGGCGAACCGGAAGCGGTAATCAATGTTGGTGTGTCTGGTCCAGGCGTGGTGCATCACGCGGTCAGACACGCGCCGCGCGATTTACCTCTGCAAGAGGTGGCGGAAAATATCAAGAAGCTGTCGTTCAAATTAGCCCGCGCCGGCGAACTGATCGGCCGAACAGCAGCGAAACGACTCGGTCTCCCGTTCGGCATCATCGATCTATCGCTCGCGCCGACTCCAGTTCCAGGCGACTCTGTTGCAAACATCATCGAAGCGATGGGCTTCGAGCGCGCAGGCACGCACGGAACAACGGCCGCACTTGCGCTTCTCACAGACGCAGTTAAGAAGGGCGGAGCGATGGCAAGTGGATCTGTCGGTGGGATGAGCGGCGCGTTCATTCCCGTGTCGGAAGACGCCGGCATGATCGACGCAACATTAGCCGGAGCGTTGTCGCTGGATAAGCTCGAGGCTTGGACCAGTGTATGCTCTGTGGGTATCGACATGGTTGCCGTGCCGGGTTCAACTTCAGCGGAGACGATCGCGGCCATCATCGCTGATGAGATGGCCATCGGCGTGATGAATAACAAGACGACGGCCGTTCGCATTATTCCCGTTCCCGGAAGAGACGTCGGAGAGATTGTGGAGTTTGGCGGACTCCTGGGAAGCGCGCCTATAATGGCCGTGAACCGATTCTCATCTTCAGAGTTTATTCAAAGAGGCGGCAGGATTCCTGCGCCGATTCATTCATTGCGAAACTAGAGGTACCGCAATGCTTACGAGATCAGTCTTAAGAAACTCGGCAGTCGTAACTGGAGTGACGTTAATACTGTGCGCGGTGACGCTTTGTGCTCAGGAAACTTCCAAGGCAAAACCGGAAATCGGAACTTGGGTCGATGGCGCGGGACATGTTAAGTCGCAAAAGACGCGAGTTAACAGGCCTCACTTTGAGGGAACGTGGCGTCTCAACAAATCGAGCAATCCAAGAGTGTCTGCTGGTGAGGTTACTCTCGTGATCCAACACAACGATCCGGAAATAAAAATCAATCGGGTTTATAAGTCGAACCGGTATACTCGCGAAGAAGCTCCGACTTATTACACTGACGAACGCGGCGAAGAGAACCTCGAGACCGTCGACAAGGTCAAATCTAAAACAAAATGGGAAGGTAACAATATCGTCAGCAGAAGCGCAACGAAGGGGTTCGGAGATCGCTGCGATGGCTTCAGGACAGTGACATGGCGCATCTCGAAAGATGGTAATTCGATTAAGGAAACGATCACATCGCGATCGACAATTTCAAATATAATAGAGCCTCGTAAGACCACGTACACATTCGTTAAGGTTCCGTGAGGCTCAACTCTGGAGGCATCGATGCCAGAAGCACTGGGAATGGTTGAATGCAGAGGACTCGTCGCGATGATCGAAGCGGCAGACGCAATGGTCAAATCTGCGAACGTGCGCTTAGTTGGTTGGGAAAAGATCGATGCAGGTCTTGTTACGGCGATTGTTCGCGGCGATGTGGCGGCGGTTCGAAGTGCGGTGGATGCGGGTGCTGCCGCCGGTAAAAGAGTCGGTGAAGTGGTAGCAACTCACGTCATTCCGCAGCCTCATGAGGATGTCGATATCGGGTTGCCCGTACTTCATACGGGAGAGACTACTAGAAAAAAGATCAGCGGGTCTGTTCGCAAGAAAGACTAAAACTCAGACAGTTGCGCATTGTCACTGAAAGATCGATAGTCACTCTCTTCTTTCTTCTTGTCACGATAGTCCTTTCTTGTCTTACCATCTCGGCCCAACAACCATTCGTAACCGATGACGCAGACGTCACTCCAAAGAGAAAGTTCCATTTCGAATTCAGCAATGAATTTGATTGGCTCAACTCAAATGCATTTCCCTCGCTTAAACAAAACACTGCGGACTTCGAGCTTGATTACGGACTATTCGAAGGTGTCGAGATTGGATTTGAGGTCCCAGTCTTAACAATCGTAAATGACCGGGTGACGATACCAAGACGACCTTCAGGGATCGGTGACGCTAACCTCTATCTCAAATACAACTTTCTCACTGAACAGGAAGGCCGGCACCGACCTGCTTTAGCGATTTCTCTGAACCTTGAGTTGCCAACTGGTGATAAGAGTCGACTGCTGGGGTCAGGCCTCGCCGACTTCTACGTGAACGGCATTGTGCAAAAGAGCTTGAGCTCAAAGACCAAGGTTAGATTCAACGGAGGGGTCCTCTTTTCGGGCAATGAAACTACTGGCGTGCTCGGCATCAAGAGTCGCGGCACGGTATTTACTGGCGGAGGATCCGTCGTGAGAGAAATTGGGCCAAAACTGGATCTGGGAGTCGAATTAGTAGGAGCGATTACTAGAAGCTTCAATCTCGGCAAGAGTCAATTGCAGACAATGGTGGGTGGAAACTATTCATTTCGCGACAATATGACGTTCGATTTTGGAATTGTCGCTGGTAAATACGCGGCTAGTCCGCGCGTCGGCATTCAATTGGGCATTTCCATGGACTGGTAGTCAGAGAGGAGTCTTCAGATGGTCCGAAAGAAGCGAAACAAGCGAAGCAAGCTCGGTCACCTTTTGGAACACCTCTCAATGAAGGCGACCCAGGCGACCGGCACGTCGATGGCTTTTATCCTTGCGCTGATGGTGATAGTTGTTTGGATTATCACCGGACCGATTTTTGGTTTTTCTGACACGTGGCAACTGGTCATAAACACCGGCACCACGATAGTGACGTTCTTAATGGTGTTCCTGATTCAACGCGCACAGAATAAAGACGCACTGGCTATTCACCTCAAGTTGAATGAAATTGTCGCTGTGCTGGAAGGCGCGAGTAACCGGCTGATTGACGTGGAAGATCTAACAGAAGACGAGATCCGTATTCTTCACGAACACTTTAAGCGGCTTGCAAGGATGAGCAAGGAAGATCTATCAATTGGCCAAAGCCATTCAATTGAAGAGGCAACTACACGGCATCAGAGAAAACACAAGCTGCACAAGCATCCAAAAAAAACCGAATGACTCACGTCTACTGCAGCTGGCTTTCGAGCTTCGCGAATCTCGCCATCATGTTCTCGTAAATTCGATCTGTTTTCTCGTGCAGGTGAGCCACTTCAAGTTCCGCTTTGATGTTTACTTCGTACTCAATATCAGCGCGCACCTTGTCTTTCTGTGCTTGCCGGTTTTGACTGATTAGCACGAAGCACGCGAGAAAGATCGCTTCGAGTGAAACGATCATCGTGAGCAAGCCAAAGGGGAACGGATCAAACGCGCGGTCGCGAAGAATCAGTGTGTTCAGGGAAATCCAAACGATGAACCAGACCGAATGAGAGATGAGAAACGGCATGCTGCCACTGAACCATGCAAGCCAGTCGGAGATTCGTTCAAGGATGTTGGAATGTAGAATCATCTCTTCATTGAGGTTTCGCGAAACACGTGTGCGCAGAAGCTCGTCAGCCTTCCGCGTCAGGCTGCTGAGAGCGGCCAGCATGTGCAGTGCTGCTTCCGGCTTTTTCTGAAACAGTAAGACGAGATCGTCCCGGTCGAGTACGAGGATGTCGCTATCCTGAAGCGCGACTGCTGTTGCCGTGCGTGGACCATAGTCGAGCATCGCCAGTTCTCCAAACATGTCCCCTGACGATGGGGTTGCCAGAACGATCTTTTGTCCAGCGGTGTCTTTAATAAATAGCTCAATTTCACCTGACTGGACGATGAACAAAGAATCACCAGGGTCGCCGGCCTGGAAGAGAGACTCTCCAGCCGCGACGTGTGCCTCGTCGATAACTTTCGCCAGCTCCAGGCAATCGTCGTCTTCGAGCAGCTCGAACATTTTGATGTTGGCAAGAAACTGTGGATCACAAGGCATCTCGAGACCTCAGGACAGGGGACTAGTCGAACGAGCGGCATTATAGCGCGAAGAGCAAAGAGCGTAGGGCGAAGAGCGAAACGCAAAGAGCAAAGAGCCTTCGCTCTTAGCCCTTCGCTCTTAGCCCTTCACTCTTTGGCCCTTCGCCAAATAAATGACCGATATTCAGGGTTTTTTGGTTGCGCCGGTTGAGGGTAGCCTGACTGACGGAGTTCGTGGAGAAGTGGGACTCTCGCGTTTCGCAATGCGGCCATTTCTGGTTAGCGCTATTCGCTTGTCAGATCCTGAAGGTTGGTCAACGGAAACCTTGATCGCCCGGAACGTTCCGTCAGGCGTTTTGTTGGTTGGGCTGTAGACAACGATATACTGCGTGCGCAGATCGCGAATGATCTCACCTGCGATCTGCGGTAGCTCAGTGATCGATTGCGGGAAGAACGCGCGGCCACCAGTTTCAGTCGCGAGCTTATTGATGAGGCTCACAGCTTTTTCTCGCGAGCTCTTACGAATAAAGCCAGCCTCACTGTCGAGTTCGCCGACGAAACCAATCACGAAGATTTGAACGTCTTCTTCGCGCAATCTCGCGAACAGCTGCTCCTGCTTATAGAAGCTGTTTCGATCTTCGCCATCGGTAATGACTATCAGGGCTCTTCGACGCCGGTCGTTGACGTCGTCGCCTTTTTTGTATTCGGCAACATGTTCGGCTGATAGATAGACAGCATCAACTACGGAAGTTTGTCCGCCTTCGACATAGAGACCATCAATGCCATCAATCAACGCCTCTTTATTGGGGGTGAAGTCCTGCACCGTCTCGATCTTGTCGCTGCTGATGAACCGCACGAGGAACGTCTCGTCACCAGGCTTGTTCGCATTGATGATCGTCTTGCCCGCATCGATCACGCTCGTTAGCTGTGTGCGAAGCGATCCGGAAGTGTCCACCGCCAATCCGTAGCTGATAGGCACTTCTTCACGTGAAACCTCTTGAATTGTTTGAGGCACGCCATCTTCAAACACATGAAACTCATCGCGGCTCACGTTATTGATCGGCCTGTTATTGCGGTCGATAACACGCACCTGGAGGTTCACCAGTTCAGTATTGATCTTAATGATCGAATCCGGGTCGAGTGTTTCAGGTGGAGTCGGCGTCGGTGTCGGCTTCAGTTTTGGTGGCGGTGGTGGTTCGCCCAGCGTAGGTGCGATGCGATCGATTTGCTTCGGAGTTGGTGAAGAAGCGGGAGTTGGCGTCGACGTTGCTGCTGGTCTGGCCGGGGCAGGAGTTGTTTGCACAGGAGGCGCCGTGGGCGTGGGTCGCGGTGGCGGTGTTTGCGTGTTGCGCGGCCGGGACTCCTGCGACCTGGCTGAGGCCAACACTGAACCGAGCACCAGCGCCGTCAGCACGACTAAGCAACTAATACGGAGGAACCGTCGATTCCGATTTCTGATTTCTTTCACCTTCTGCATGTTATTGCGATACCTAACGTGATGGCGATCTATTCAGAACAGGAGCGAAGCGACTGCTTCCGCGTACGCAAAATCATCAGTTGAAAGCAGTCGCTTCGCTCCTGTCTGAACTCAGCATTTTCGGCCGCAAAAAGCATATCGGAGATCGCTATTCAAACGAAACGCCCCGCGAACCCTTTCGGGACCGGAGCGCTATAAAAACCGACTCGCTTCAAACGCGCGAGCTGGGGCAAGCAGCGCGACCTCAACGGTCACCGTAGCGCACAGCTAAAAGATGCGTTCGGAAGGTTTTTGCGTTGCCGCCCTCGGCGAAATCGGCCTTCAGCGTACGCCTGACGCGGCGTAATAACCTTCTTTTGTGCGCACAAACAAACGCGGCAGGCCTCTGGGCGACGTGACTTTCACCTTCACCCGGTGCCATTTCCCGTCGTTGGTGAACGTCTCGGGTTTGTACCCAATCGAATATTGATGTCGCAATTCGAGCGCGATCTGCTCGAAAATGTCGTCCATTTCAGCCGCGGAGCGCGGGAAGAACGCTTTGCCCCCAGAAACACCCGCCAACTCGTCGAGTATTCCTTGTCCTTCCATGCCCAGTGAGCTTCCAGCGTCGTTGCCGCTGAGGATGCCAATCGCATAGAGCGTGACGTCTGATTCCTTCAAAAGCTTCTGAAGTTCCTTGAACGTGTAACGCGAGTTGTTGTCCTGCCCGTCGCTGATCAACAGGAGAGCGCGTTTTTGATGAGCGCCGCGTTGGACTTTTTCGACTCCGAGGTAGCATGCATCGTAGAGAGCCGTTTGACTCTTAGTTTCGACGAACGTGAGCTTATTAAGGACCGAAGTACCGTCGCGAGTCTTATCGAGCAACAACTGCGCGCGCGAATTGAACGCAATCAGGAAATACTCGTCAGAGTCATGGCTGGTTTGAATAAACTTGCTCAGGGCATCGCGGGCGCGTTTCACCTTATCGCCGCTCATCGAACCCGACACATCGAAGATAACACCCACAGACACCGGGGAATCGTCGTCACTGAAATAAGTGATCTCGACCGGCTCCTTGTTGTCCAACACCGAAAATGCACCCTTGCTCAGTCCGGAGACGTATCGGCCATAAGTGTCTGTCACCGTCACCGTCAGAGTAATCAGATCGGTGTTGGTGATGACCGAACGGTCGCGGTCGTCCAACTCAATACCGAGCAGCTTTTTCGGCGGTGGACTGGGTGCTGCTGTGGCAGTAGTGCCATTACTAGCTGGTTTGTCAGTTGATCCTTTTTGCTGTTGTGGCGGGTCCTGGGCGCTAACGGCAATTGCCACAAGACTGCTGATGGCGAGCGCAGTAAAAGAAGCGAGTATAACTCTCGTCGCGTAACGGTTGGCTAAATGCATTTCACCCCCGGCTTCGTCCCGTATTCAGTTTTTAGAACCGGTCAGGCAAGAAAGGTTACCATCAACACAGATGCTCTAAGGGGACGGAGTGATGCCCGACACTTTCTCTTTGAGCCTGAAATGGCTGCGGGGAGACGGCCGCGAGCTGTTTCAACTTGTCCGCGTGAACAGATGCCATTCTAGGACAGCCGCCAACATGGCGCAAGATCAATAAGGCTGACGTTGGACCGGATTTCAGGATTGCAGAAATTGGAGATTGGAACTGACTAATGACCAGTGCTCGGGATGTTGATTAATTGATGTTTTGTCCCTCGAATCAGGCTTCGAACACACAAGCCAAGGCTCGGTTTGCAACTTTCACGCAGTTCGAGCGTGTCACTCTGTGGAGTGCGGCGACCTGTCGGCGCTTTGGCCCTCATAGCACAGCAAAAGCGCTAAAAGAAAAGGGTGGTGACGAAGAAAAGCGGTGACGAAGCAAAGCGGCGACAGGTCGCCGCACTCCAAAGGCGATGCTATACTCGCGGTTCATTTTCGTCGCCTAAATTCCAAACTATGGCTGAGTTTATCGTTAGATTAGGGACCCCGGCGGGCGAGGTTGTAACCCGCACGATCGAAGCTTCTGGTATTCACGAAGCACGCGCCAGACTTGAGCGCGAGGGCTTCCGTGTTTTCAACGTGACGCCGCCGACAACGACCGGTCTCACGGCGATAACCCGCTTCGGTCGTTCCGGATCACATCCGCGGGTTAAGGCCAACGACTTCCTTTTATTTAACCAGCAACTCGCAGCGTTGGTGCGAGCTGGCATCCCCATTCTTCAGTCGATTTCGATGCTTCGGAAACGTGCCGCTTCCTCCCGGTTGCGGGCTGTGCTCGGCGACGTGGAGGAAAAGATTCGAGGTGGTGCAGCCCTTTCAGAGGCATTCGCCGCCCAGGGACCGATCTTCCCTCGTATCTACACGGCGTCGATTCTTGCCGGCGAACGCTCCGGAGCTCTTGATGAAGTGTTGCGGCGCTACGTCACTTACATGCGTCGGAACGTGGCGTTGCGCAGAAAGATTCGCGGCGCCCTGGCTTATCCAACGTTTTTGCTAATCGCTTCGGCGGCGATGGTCACGTTCTTGACCGTTTACGTCGTGCCCAGAATGTCGGAATTGTTCTCCGGGTTTGGAAACGAACTGCCAACGATCACTCAAATTGTCGTCACCATTTCTCGCTGGTTATCGTCAAATGTGTTCTGGTTTGCTCCTCTGGTGGTTGGTGGTGCAATCCTTTTCTATATTTGGTCACGTACTTCCAGTGGCAAGCTAACTGTCGACAGTTTTATTCTTAGAATCCCTCTGGCGGGAAATCTTGTCGTTCAATTATCTGTCGCCCAGGCTACAAGATCGCTGGCAACTCTTTTGGCCGGAGGTATCACTTTAGTCGAGTCGTGGGAGATTGCCTCAGAGTCAATCACTAACCTTGAACTTCGACGCCGCAGTTCGGCAATTCTGCCGATGATTCGGGAAGGTCGTTCGTTTACGGAAAGCTTGGAGGCTGCTGGCTGGATGCCGCCCCTGGCGATCGACATGATTGGAATTGGAGAACGATCAGGCAGTTTGCGCGAAATGTTAGACGAGGTAGCAGTCTTTTACGACGCCGAATCGGAAGTTCGTTTGGAGCAGTTGACGACTACGCTCGAGCCTGCGATTCTTGTCGTCATGGGTGGTGTCGTTGTGACCATCCTGCTAGCCATTTACCTCCCGATTATTCAGTCGATCTCGAGTGGTGCTGGAGTGACCGGCCGTTAACTAATAAAGGACATGGAGCAACACCCAGATAAAGACACTGCCAGGTTAACGACGCCTACTGTTCCCCTAAACGGAAGTCAGAACGGCGACGACGAGCATACGCCACCTGAAATGAAAGCGGCGCAAGAGCTTGCTCGAAGGTACCGGCTGCCTTTTGTCGATCTACTTCCGCACGACCACGAGTCGCCAATCGACTATCAGCTGTTCGCGGAAGTTCCCGTCGAGTTGATGGTGCGGCATCAGTTCGTGCCTTTGAAGAAAGACGCGAAGGGTCTGTACATCGCAATGGCAGATCCGACGGATCTGGAACGTCTCGATGAACTATCCGCCACTCTACGTACGCGGCTAATCCCCCATGTCGCAACCGCAGGCGCAGTCGAAGTTGTATTGCGCAAAGGCGACACGACGCAGCGCATGCTCCAGGAAGCCGCTTCCGGTTTCCGTATCTCGCTTGTTCGTGAGACGGAACAGGGCGAAGAAGTACTCGATCTCGATCGCCTGGCGACAGACGCTGATATGTCGCCGATCATCAAGCTCGTTGACACGATCATTTACCAGGCAATGGAGTCGCGCGCATCTGACATTCACATCGAAACACGCGACACCGAAGTGCAGGTGAAGTATCGAATCGACGGCGCGCTTTACGCGAAGGTCGATCCGATCGATCTCATTCACCACCAGACTTTGATCTCGCGTATCAAAGTCATGTCCGAGCTCGACATCGCGGAGCGCCGCGTACCACAGGACGGACGCTTCAGAGTTCGTTATAAAGGACGCAACGTCGACTTTCGTGTTTCGATCATGCCGACGATTCACGGCGAAGACGCAGTGATTCGTATTCTCGATAAAGAACAGATCAACGAGGCGTTTAAGAATCTGAATCTTGACGTTGTCGGCTTTGCCGAAGAGGACCTGCGGAAGTTTCGTCGTTACATCGCTGAGCCGTACGGCATGGTGCTCGTGACTGGACCAACGGGTTCCGGAAAAACCAC